>CAIYAN010000049.1 GCA_903924185.1 uncultured Opitutia bacterium
CAATGATCGACTCATCGAGTCGCTCCGCGACCTCCGTGACCGCGGCAACACTGTCCTCGTGGTCGAACACGACGAAGACACCATGCGTGCCGCCGATCGCATCATCGACCTCGGGCCGGGCGCAGGCGTCCACGGTGGACGTATCATCGCCGAAGGCACGGCACCCGACCTCGAAAGCAATCCCGCTTCGGTCACGGGACAGTCACTAAAGTCGGCAATCCCACACCCCTTGCGCGGGGCACGCCGAGCCATCGCCGGCAAGGATGCGCCCGCAGAATGGATTCGCGTGAAACAAGCTTCATTACGCAACCTGAAGCACTTCGACGTCACTTTCCCGACTGAGCGTCTCTCGGTTGTCTGTGGCGTATCAGGCGCAGGAAAGAGCACCCTCATGACGGACCTAGTCGCCCCGGCGGCCCGGCTGGCGATTTCCAAGAAGAAGGACGGCCTGCACGGCAAGGAAGCCACCGAAGTCATCGCCAACGGCGGCAAACCGGCGTTCCAGAACCTGACTGGCCTGAAGTCCTTTCGCCAGCTCGTGATTGTCGACCAAGAGCCCATCGGTAAGACACCGCGCTCGACGCCGGCGACGTATATCGGCGCCTGGGATTTAATCCGTGAACGCTTAGCCGCGTTACCGGAAGCCTCGATTCGCGGGCATGGCGCCGGCTTCTTTTCCTTCAACACATCTGGCGGACGTTGTGAAGCCTGCTCTGGCGCCGGGCGGATCAAATTGGAAATGAGTTTCCTCCCGGACACCTATGTACCTTGCGAAGAATGTCAGGGCACGCGCTACGGCACCGTCGCCCGTGCCATCCGCTGGAACGGAAAATCTGCGGCCGACCTTCTGTCCATGACTTTCGAGGAAGGCGCCGAGTTCTTCTCCTTCGACGCCAAGCTGCGCGACCTCTGCGGGTTGATGACCAAGACCGGCTTGGGTTACCTAACGCTCGGACAAAGCAGCCCGACACTTTCCGGTGGCGAAGCTCAACGCCTCAAGCTCGTCAGTGAACTCGCCAAGGGACTACCGACCTTCCGAGAGCGCGCCCGGGGACAGATTCGTCCTAACCTGTACCTCCTGGAAGAACCCACCATCGGACTGCACCAATCCGATTGTCGTCGCCTCATCGAACTCTTGCACGCGCTGGTCGACCAAGGCCACACCGTGGTGGTCATCGAGCACCATCCCGACGTCATTGCCGAAGCCGACTGGGTCGTGGAAATCGGACCAGAAGGCGGTCAGGCGGGCGGACAACTCGTCCACCAAGGTGACCCCGAGTCCCTCGCGGCCAAGAAAGGCTCCCCCACGGCACCCGCCTTGGCTTTGACCTTAAAACGCGGGAAGACGAAGACCGCCCTTAAGAAGAAAGCCTAAGGGAACACCCTTAGTCACGGGAGGGAGTGTCGGCGATTAGCGACTGCCATAGCCAACCATACTGGTTTGGCAGTAGGTTCGCTTTGACCCGCCTCCATTTTAGGTCAATTTTCGGCTTAGCACCATGCCTGGCTCCCCTCAAAAACCGCGCCCTCGCGTCACCGTACCCCAGCCGCGCAATAATGCCGATCTATGGATCATCGGCATTCTCTTCCCAATCCTCGTCGTCGGTGGCTGGTTCGGCTGGCAAGTTTATGAACGCGCCACAGCGCAGGCCAAACTCCCGCCCAAGGCGGAACGTAGCCTCATCGATAACCTCGCGGGGGTCTTCCGCCCAGCTGAAGGCATTGGAGCGAAGCCCGAAGTCGCCCCGGTGGTCATCGTCCCGCCGAAACCGACCATCGAGCCCGAGCCAGCTAAGCCCCTCGTCGTAGTGCCACCCAAGGTCGTCGAAGAGCCCCTGCCGCCGATGGCGCTACAGCCTTACCCCTTCACGGGACCGGACCTGCGCGACCCGCAACGCCTAGCCACGCTCCTTAAAGACACGAAGGCACGCACCTTCGACGGAAAGTGGGAAAGCCACTCCGACCGCGTCAAATACGGCCTCTACCCAGCCCTCAATGGCACGTCCAAGAACGACGGCGTCCGCCGCTTCGACGGCCTCTGGGAGAGCCCCTACTTTGCGTTGGGTATGACCCAATACGCGTTCATCCAACGCGTCACGCCCGCCACTTTGCGCTCCTTTATCACCCAGGAAGAGACCCTGCCATTCCTGCAGGAACTCATGGCCGACTCCGCACTGATGGAAAAGTTCTTGGCTAATATCAAGGTCGAGGACGACGCCGGCGAAGCCATCAAGGTCTGGGCCAAGCTCGTGGCCGACGACGCCAAAGAACTCAAAGGCAAGTACGTCAACCTCCAGCTCGCCGTGGCCTTTGTCTTCGACCGCAAGTTCAGCTTCCGTCGCGCCCGCGACCCCATGGGTGAATCCTTCACCGTCAATCCAATCGAGCGGTACCGCTATTTCCGCGACAACGCCCAGCGGCAACGCCTCGAGACCGACATCAAGCGGCTCGAGCCCTATGAACTCGTCTGGGTGGTCAGTGCCGAAGCCACCGCAGAGGAATTGGAATGGGCCCTCAAGGAAAACGACTTGAAGCGGCTGAAACTCGCCACGGCTGACCAGAAAAACGACTGGAGCGAAGCCTACCCGATGATTAATTACCGTATGGACTTCGTCACCGGTGCCAAGCCACCGAAGGCACCACCCGGCAAGAAGGCCTACAAACCGCTCGCCGAGAGTTTTTCGCGCGGCACCTTGGAAGAAATCTTTGAAGTGGGTGGAATCTGCATGGACCAATCTCACTTTGGCACCACTTCCGCCCGCGCCTTCGGGATTCCCGCCGCCTCCGTCGGCGGCGACGGTAACCGCGGCGGCCACGCCTGGTTCGCCTTCATGATGCCCACGCACCAGTGGAACATGGGAAATAGTTTCCACCCCTTTAACGAACCGCGCAATCTTCCTGGCACGGGCCGCTACGCTGATGGCTACGCCAATGGCCACACGCGGGATCCGCAAACCGGCAAAGGTATCGGCGAATTCGAGGTTCAACTCACGGGTGACCCCGAGCGCCGTATGTCCGAGCACTACCCCAAGAGCCTCCGCCTCCGCTTCGCCGCCAAAGTCTTCCAAGGCAACAAAGACCAAGAAGGCCAATTGGAATGCCTCCAGTTCTCGACCCAAGTCGCCAAGATGTCGCTAGACGCGTGGCTCGAGACCGCCGCCTGCCTAGAAGCGATGGACACGAAGATCTCCTATGACCGCTGGCGCGAATTCGTGAAGTCCATGCGCTCGGCGTTCCATGTCTTCGAAGAAGATAAGCGCTGGCCCGACATGATCAAAATCGCCGATGACTTCGCTGAGAAGCACATTTGGACGGACCCTAAAATGACCGGTGAACAGGTCTACATGGAGTGCAAGAACTCCTACAACCAGTTCATGAGCGAGAAGAAGCGCCTCCATGGCCAGACCTTCGATAAGACCCGCTACGACCTCATCGTAGTCGCTATCGAGCGCACCGCCCGCCAGCTCGCGAAGGATAAGTCTGCGAAGGGCCAAGAAAACCTCTTCTTCTTCATGCGCCAAGGCCTGAAGGACAACCTCGACCATCTCCCATCGTTCGAAAGCCTCTTAGACAACTTCTACACAGCGGTCAAAGGTAACGCCACCTTGGAGCTCAGTTATGTGCGCGAAATCCGCCGCATCTATCAGAATGAAATGTCCGACACAGGGCACGATGTGTTCCGCATGAAGCGAGTCCTTGGCCTAATCGAAAAGATGGAACCGTACTTCGACAAGTGTAACCAGCCGGAGATGAAGAAGGAATTCGAACGCGATAAGGCGAAGATTCAGAAGGAACTCGATAAGCTAAAGAAGCAATGAGTCGAATTCTCCTCGGCGTTAACATCGACCACGCGGCCACGGTCCGCCAAGCGCGTTACCGCGGCACGCACGACTCGGTGCACGCCGAACCGAGCCCGCTTGCCTTCACCCGCGAAGCCTTGGCCGGAGGGGCCGATGGCATCACGGTCCATCTCCGCGAAGACCGCCGCCACATTCAAGAAGAGGATGTGCTCGCCATCGCCCAGCTGCCCGGCGTCCGCCTTAACCTCGAGATGGCCTGCACGCCTTGGATGACGGACTTTGCGCGCAGACTCCGCCCGGCGGCTGTTTGCTTGGTCCCAGAATCCCGTGCAGAGGTCACCACCGAAGGTGGCCTGGAAGTCGCTGGTCAACGCGAGCGCGTAGCGGCCACCGTCGCCGCCCTCAAAGATGTCGGCATTGAGGTTTCCCTTTTCATCGGCGCAGAGGCTGCCCAAATCGAAGCCGCCCATGCCATCGGCGCACCGGTCGTCGAACTCCATACGGGCGCCTTCGCTAACGCTTGGCTGAGCCCGACAGCAGATGAGGAACTCGCCCGACTCCGCACCGGCTGCGAGTTAGCGCATCGGCTCGGCCTCATCGTCAACGCGGGCCACGGCATCAACTACGATAATATCCGGGCCATCCTCACGCTCCCGCACCTGCATGAGCTGAACATCGGCCATACCATCGTCGCCCGCTCGCTCCTCACGGGAGCCCGGGCCGCGGTGGCCGAGATGAAGGCCCACCTGCCCCGCGGCGTATGAACCTCGAAGGCGGCAACGTGATCGGTGTTGGCGTGGACCTCACAGAGGTCGCCCGCATCCGCTCTGCCCATGAGAAACATGGCGCTGCCTTCCTCGACAAAGTCTTCACGCCCGCCGAACAGGCGCTGTGCTTAGCCAAAGCCAACCCCTATCCTTCCCTCGCCGCCCGTTTCGCCGCCAAGGAAGCCGTCAGCAAGGCGTTTGGCACGGGCTTAGGCACGGACCTCCACCTGACGAGCGTCTCGGTTCTCCATGGCCCAGAGGAAGGCCCGCTCGTGGTCCTGGATGAAAAGGCCCGCGCCTTACTGGCCCGCCAAGGCGGCACGCGCGTGCTCGTCTCGCTCACGCACACCGACGACCTCGCCCAAGCCTTCGCGGTGATTGTCCGCTAAAATGCCGCGCGCACGCTTACCGGTTTTTTCCTGCGCGCGCGCCGCTCAGCAAGAAAAGACGTTCCTGCGTGGGAGTGAAACGAAGTCTCTCGCGTTGATGCGCCGCGCGGCCACTGGTATCCGCGATGAAATCGTCCGCCATCTTGGCCCACGCCTGCCACGCATCCTCGTCCTCGCCGGCAAAGGTAACAACGGTGCCGACGCCATCCTGACCGCGGCCTTGTTGCGTAGCGCGCAGACTCAGGTCACCGTGCTTTTCGCCGAAGGCATCCCGACCACGGGTCAGCCGGCTATCATCTGGTCGCAGCACGGCGCGGGCATGCGCGTCGTTGGACCCAAAGACCTTCCGCGACTCCTGCGCAGTGAGTTTGACGTCATCCTCGATGGACTCCTCGGCCAAGGGTTCCGTCCGCCTTTACGCGCGCCCTACACCTCACTGATCCGCGCCAGCACCCAGCTGCGCGGGTTCCGGGTCGCCATTGACCTCCCCAGCGGACTCGGCGACGACGCGGCTGGCCCGGCCTTTCGGGCGGACCTCACTATCTCCATCGGAGCGCTGAAGCGCCCCTTACTGCAGCCTGCTGCGGAAGCCGTGCGCGGGCGGGTACGCGTCATCGATATCGGCCTACCTGGAAAAGGCGGGCCGGAAGCATGTGCCACCGGACACGCCCTCGATGCCCTGCGCAAACTCCGTCCCGCCAACACCGAGAAACGCCAACAGGGGCGAGTGCTCATCGTCGCGGGCTCACAAACCATGCCGGGGGCCGCCCTGATGAATACCGCCGCTGCCCTGCAAGGTGGGGCCGGCCTCGTTACCACCTGTCTACCGCGTGCATTCCAAGCCCGCGCCGCGGTCGCTTATCCTGAAGCCATGTGGCACGGACTGCCGACTGACGACACGGGGACGCTGAGCGCGCAACCCACTAAAGCCCTGCGAGCCAACAAGGACGTCCTCCTCACTGGCTCCGGTATGGGAGCGGGCGCTAGCGCTTACCTGCAAACCCTCCTCGGCGATTTCGCTGGGGACCTTGTCCTGGATGCGGACGCCCTGCGGCCTGAAGTCGTTAAAGTCGCTCGCCCGAAACGCCGCACGGTTGTGCTGCTACCACATGCGGGCGAGTTCCTCCGCTTGAGTGGGAAAGCGCTGACTTCAGCTCAGGGCATGGCGTACGCTCGGCGGACGCGCACGCTGCTTGTGCTGAAGGGCCCGCTCAGTGCCGTGACGGATGGCCACCGGCTGGTGCACATCCCTTTCGGCGGCCCCGCCCTGGCCCGCGGTGGCTCGGGCGACCTCTTAGCTGGTATGGTCGCCGCGGTGTTAGCGCGACGCCGCCGTTTGGGGCTGACCGCGTTCGACGCCGTCGTCGCGGCCGTCACCTGGCATGCGCAAGCCGCGGATCTCCTCAGGGAGCAACGAGGAGAAGAAGCTATCCGGACCACGGAGCTTCTTCCTAGGTTATCGCAGGTCTTGCGACCACGCTGAGCCCGCCACGATTCAGCGGAATGCACCCGCTGCCTTCCGACGTTCGCACCCTTCGTCTCCTTTTGAACGGACTCACTGGGATCGGCCCAGTCTCCGCCCGACGGCTACAAGAAGCTTTTGACGGCGATTTGCGCCGGGCCCTATCGGCCGATATGAAGGCGCTCCAACAAGTCAAAGGGCTCACGGCCCCGATGGTGGCTAGCCTCTTACGTCGCGATTTCGATTATGCAGCCGAGCTCGAGCGCGCAAATGCCTTAAACTTTCGCATCCTGCATGAGGGCGATGCCATTTGGCCAGCATCGCTCCGACAGCTCTGGGACGCACCACTGGTCCTATACATGGAAGG
>CAIYAN010000050.1 GCA_903924185.1 uncultured Opitutia bacterium
CGCCGACCGCCGAGCAGCTTGAGTCGCCCAAGGTGCTCATCATCTCGAACGATGGACGCGAAGGCTCCGCCCACATCAGCCAGGACGCCGATGTCTATCGCGTAAAGACTCATTCGGCCGGGACGATCACACATGAGCTGCTGGCGGGCAGGGGACTTTGGTTCCAGCTGATCGGTGGCGACGTTGAGGTCGGTGGCATGCAGCTTTCACCCGGCGATTCCGTCAGATCCGAGGACGCCGGCACCTTCACCTTCAAGTCCACCGGCCCTGTCGAAGCCCTTCTCTTCGACCTCGCCTGAAATCGTCACAGTAATCCTGTATTTTATCCTCCATCTGTCATCTGCCCTCTGTCATCTTCCCATTATGTCCACCCCCCACATCCCTCAGAAGTCTCCCATCCCCGTCCTCGTTGAAGCTGGCAAGACCTACTATTGGTGCTCCTGCGGCCACAGTAAGACGCAGCCCTTCTGCGATGGGGCCCACAAGGGTTCCGCGTTCACGCCGGTCCCTTATAAGGCGGAAACCAATGGTACCGTCTATTTCTGCGCCTGTAAGCACTCCAAGAAGGGTGCGCTCTGTGACGGCTCCCACAAGGCCCTCTGAAGTTAGCCCTTTCAACCCCCGTCATATCGGGTAACCTGCCTTTGCTATGAAAAAAATCCCCTGCATCGCTGCGCTCCTCCTCGGCCTGGCCTTTATCGTCTTTGGCCTCAACTTCTGGCTCCACTTCCTGCCGGCAAAGGGTGCGCCTGCTCCCGGAAGCTTCATGGCCCTGTTGGTCGCTTCGGGTTATTTCCCGATCATCAAGGCCCTTGAGGTCATTGGTGGCGTAATGCTGATCCTGCCCCGCACGCGCGTCTTGGGTCTCTTCCTCGTCGGTGCGATCCTCTTCAATATCGCCGCCGTGCATCAGTTCTTCTTCGGCGGCCTTAAGGACCCGACCGTCATCGCCCTCATCGTCCTCGCCTTGATCGTGGCTTGGTCCAAGCGCTGCGCTCTCTGCTGCGTGAATACCTGCGGTTGTTCCAGTGGCTGCGGTTGCGGTACCTCGGGAGGTTGCGGTTGCAGCTCTACCGACAAGCCTGCCTCGACCGGCGGTTGCTGCGGCGGCAAGTAAACCTCCCCGCCCTCACGAATCAGCCCCCGGCCTCGGGGGCTTTTTTGTGCCTGAGATGCAATCATTCTCAGGTCTCAGGTCTCGGCCGTCAGGTCCCGGGTTCAGGTGTTCGGCACCAGGTACAGGTTCAGGACCCGTACCCGCACCTGCATCCGATGACCCGAACCTGATACCCGAGGGCCGAGACCTGAGACCCGAAATGTATCTCTGCCTCCCACTTTTGCACCTTTGCACAGGAGCATCGCTCCGATTTGCACCTTTGCACTGCCTCTCTCTGGTCAACCAAGCCTCTGGGCCTCCGAGCCTCTCGTTTGTGCCCCTTGCCCCCGTGTCACCGTGCCAGCTTGCCCCCTCGCGCAAGCGCGTGTCACCTTGCCCACGTGCCCACTGCGCGACTCCGTCGCGCTTACTTCACCACTTTAACAATCTCCTCGGCAATCGCGGCCATGCCGCGGTCACCAGGGTGATTGGCCACACCGGCATGCTTATAAGGACGTTCGGAGCGGGCGTAGTTCTTCTCATCCTTGGAAAGGGCGCTGATGTCGACGAACGTGCCGCCGACGGCTTCGCAGGCCCTGCGCATGGCACTGTCCTTGGCCTCGCTCGGCCAGAAACTGCTTCGCACGATGATGGCAGCC
>CAIYAN010000051.1 GCA_903924185.1 uncultured Opitutia bacterium
AAAATGGTCAAAGCAGTTGCGAAAGGTCCCGAGGCTCACTTACTCGCCCCCAGATGCCCGCCGAACCCATTAGCCCACCACAAAGCGGCTTTTTCCGCTCCGTCATCCGCTGGTTTGATGCGGACTACGTCCCCGAGGGGGTCGCGGCGCTGCAAAGTGGCCCCAAGAAGATCGATTGGCTCCGGACTATCCCTTTCTTGATCCTCCACCTCGCCTGTCTTGGCGTCATTTGGGTCGGGGCCAGCCCCATCGCCGTCTGGTCCGCGGTGGGCTTTTACTTCTTCCGCATGTTTGCGATCACAGGCTTCCTGCACCGTTACTTTTCGCACAAGACCTATTCCACCTCCCGAACCTTCCAATTCATCATGGCCCTGTGGACGGCACTCGCGGTGCAGCGCGGCGCGCTTTGGTGGGCCTGCACCCACCGCCACCACCACAAACATTCGGACGAAGAAGAGGATAAGCACTCGCCGGTCGTCGATGGATTCTGGTGGTCGCACATCGGGTGGATTACCTCCAAGAGAAACTTTCCCACGGACTACTCGAAGATTACGGACCTGGCGAAATACCCCGAGCTGGTCTTTCTGAACCGCTTCGATGTCCTCATTCCTCTTTTGGCCGGCATCGCAATGTACGGTACCGGCGCTTGGCTGGGCGCCCAAGGCTACGACACGAACGGACCGCAGATGCTCGTCTGGAGCGTCATCTCGACGGTCGTGCTCTTCCATGGCACCGCTTGCATCAACTCACTCGCGCACGTCTGGGGCACCAAGCGCTTCAAGACCACTGGTGACGAGTCCCGAAACTCCCTGATCCTCACGCTCATCACGCTCGGCGAAGGCTGGCACAATAATCACCACCGGTATCAGGCGACGACGAAGCAAGGCTTCTACTGGTGGGAGTTCGACCCGACCTACTACGGCCTCAAGGTGCTGTCTTGGTTGGGGCTGATCTGGGGCTTAAAGGGCGTCCCGGATTCCGTCTACGAAGAAGCCGAGCGGACGAAGGCTGAAGCCGCGGTGCCACGTGCGTGAACGAATCGCGATCATCGGCTCCGGGATTGGTGGGCTTGGTTGCCTCCATTTTCTCTCTGCGCACCATGACGTGACGGTCTTCGACCGGGACACGCGTCCCGGTGGCCATGCGCACACCATCGATGTGCCGGCGAACCAAGCGGGCCGGACGCAACCGATGGACACGGGGTTCATGGTCTTCAACGAAGTGACCTACCCGCATCTCTGTCGGCTCTTCCGCGCACTCGATGTCGCCTGGAAAAAGGCGCCGATGTCGTTCTCGGTCCGCCACGACCCGACGGGGATTGAATGGTGCGGCTCGTCCTTCCGCCATCTGTTCGCCCAGAAGCGTAACCTCTTCAGCCTGCGTTTCTGGCGGTTCCTCCTGCAGATTAAGCGCTTCAACCATCTCGCCAAGACGGGCTGGCAAACCGCCGAGGCGGAAACTACGTCGCTGCGCGACTGGTGCGACCGCCATGACTTAGGCGCTGACTTCCGCGAGCTCTACCTCATCCCCATGAGTTCAGCGGTCTGGTCGACGCCCCCCGAAAAGATGCTGGGCTTCCCGGCTGCCGCCCTGCTCCGTTTCTTCCATAACCACGGCTTCCTCGGACTCGACACCCAGCACCAGTGGCTGACGCCCGTCAATGGTTCCCGCACCTACGTGCAGGCCCTGCTTGAGCGGCATCCGGCGAAACTACGGCTCGGCGCAGCGGTCAGTGCAGTCCGACGGTCTGGAGACCAGGTGCTCGTCGCCACCGCCGTCGGTGAAGAAGCGTTCGACCGCGTGATCTTAGCGAGCCACGCGGACCAATCGCTCGCGCTCCTCGCCGACGCCGAGGCGACCGAACGCGCCGTCCTGCAGCCGTTCACCTACAATCAAAACGTAGCCTTAGTCCACTCGGACCCGTCCCCAATGCCCAAGGCCAAGCGCGCGTGGTCAGCGTGGAACTACCAGACTTGGCGGACCGCCAGCGGCGAAGCGACTTCGACGCATTACTGGATGAACGCGTTGCAGGGCCTAGAACCACAACGGCCTTTCTTCGTCACTATCAACCACCCTGAAAAAATCGCGGCGGACAAGGTGCTCAAGACTATCCCCGTGGAGCACCCCATGTTCTCACTCGAAGCGATGGCGGCCCAAGGAAAAGTCCAGGCCCTGAACGAACGGCCCGGCGCCCGCGTGCACTTTGCGGGGGCGTGGCAACGTTACGGCTTCCACGAGGATGGCCTCTGGTCCGCCCATCGACTCTGCAGTTTCCTACTCGGTCGCGACGCCTGGACAGCCTAAGCCTAGAATTTGACGTCGAGGGCCTTCCGCTCGAAGCCCTGCGCCTGAAAGAGCTCGGCACGCTCCATGGAGATGATTCCCGCCACATAGGTATCGGGAATCCGCTCCAGCCGTGTGTTATAGAACGTCGTGATATCATTCGCGTAGGCTCGGGCCAACGCGATGCGGTCCTCCGTCTCGGTGAGGTGCTTCATCAGGCTATTAAAGGACTGATCTGCCTTCAGCTCGGGATAGTTCTCCATCACCGCTAACAAAGAAGAGGCGACCGCCGAAACCGGGGCAGTGCCAGCCTGCGTGCGCAAGGTCGCAATGGTCGGCTGCAAGGCGGCTTCATGATTCCGGTAGCCCTGGAGGCAGGCGACCAGCGGAGGAATGAGGTCAGCGCGGCGCTTCAGCTGCACATCGATCAGGGAATGGCCTTGGCGGACGCGATTACGCAGGCCAACTAAACTATTGAAGACCATCCAAACCCACCCAGCGGCCCACGCGAGCAAGTAGCCGGCCGCCAGCACGAAGACCGCTGAGTGGGCCAGGCTAATGAAGAAAAACTGACAAGCCACGAGGACAGCAATCAGGCCGAAGAAGTTACATAACCAATAGGTGGTGTTCTTGCCGGCGCTCACTTCGCTCTCCTTACGCGGCGTGATGATGAACATCTCCGCCTTCGGGTCCTGGACGATTTGCGGAGCTACGATGTCGGACCGCTCGGACGCCCGACCCCGAACGAACAGTTGCGTCCCGACCGGCAAGCCCGATTCCCGGAAACGCCGGCGCCCAGTAGAGTCGGAAATTCCCTCTCTCGGTCCCTTGGCGAAGTAGAGGTCATCGCCGCGCGAAGCCGTCTCGAAAAAGAGATCGAGTGTTTCGAGTTCGGCCCCGCGGGGATGGACCCAGAGAAAACCAAACTCGTCCTTCAAGTAAAACCCTTGAGTATAGTCATTACCCGCCACGGTCGTCCAACCACTCCGGAGTACTCGCCGGGTGCGGGTTCGTCCGTCTTTATCCGTATAGGTTTCCGTCTCCCAGCGCTCCCACTCCTCATCGACGCTCCAATTGTAGAGGACACACGGGCGGCCCGAGAGGTAGGCCTGAAACGGGGTGGAAGTAACGCAGGCGCCCGCGACCTCGACCTCGCCGATGAAGACCCCCAAGGTCTTGCTGAGCGGGGTATCGTCGAGTAAGCGACGCTTCCGGCCTGCATTCAGGCCAAACAATAGTAGGATGAACCCTAAGGCGAGGAAGAGGGGACCCGCGGGGCTAAGTTCGGCGGCAAACACCTCGCCAGCATGACCCGCCTCGGTCACCTTTGGCAAGCGTAGGCGGGCACTTGCACCTATGGGGATTCCTTCCACTCTGATCCCGATGGTCCGACTCTACGATGCGCAAGTCATGCACGCCCGGCTTTGGCCGAAGCGGCACGGCTTCACCCATCGGGTCTTTTGTTTTGCAGTAGAATTAAGCGCCTTTGGCCGCATCGGCGAAGGCCTCGCCCTCCTCGGCGAAAAAGGTTGGGCGCCCTACCAACTACACGCGGCCGACTTCCTGCCGGCGGCGGCAGTCTTCGGCGCCGAAGGGGTACCGCAGGATTTCGGGGGTCCCGCTGCGACCCTTGATCAGCGCGTACGGGCCTTCTGTGCGGCCCATGGCGAGACGCTCGCCCCGACGGCGCGCATCACTCTCATCGCGATGCCCCGGGCTTTTGGGAAAAGCTATAACCCCGTCATCTTCTTCTTGGTCCACCAAGACGGAAGGCTCCACTGCGGTATCGCCGAAGTCCATAACACCTTCGGCGAACGGAAGGCTTGGTTCCTAGGGCCGGACTGTCGGCGACTCGGTCCAGCCGGTGAAGAATCCCTCGTCCTCCGGACCCCTAAGCGTTTTTACGTGTCACCGTTTTCAGGCCTCGATACCGAATTCGAATTTACCCTCCGCTCGCCGGATGGCCGCCTCGCGGTCGGCGTCGACCACTTTGAAGAGGGGCGGAAGACTCTAATCAGCACTTGGACTGGCCAAGCGGTCCCGCTCACGGACAGCCGGCTCGCTTGGCTGACGCTAAAAGTCCCGCTATTAATCCTCAAAGTCATGGCCTTAATCCATCTCCATGCCGCTTGGCTTTGGCTGGTGAAAAAACTTCCTTTCCGCCGCAAGGGAGATGACATCCCCCTCCAGCGTAATCTGCGCCACCCCACCCCCGAACTCCTCCGCAAAGAATGACCTCCGCCGCCCCCATTAGCATCGACGAGGCTTGCTCCCGCGGAGGCTTCGCCCGCCGGCTGGTTCTTCGCGAACTTCGTCGGATGCGCCGGTCGCAGCTGCGCCTAACCTTGCCGACGGGTGAGACGCTCGTCCTCGGCGACGCGGCCTTTACTGGAAAGCCCGCGGAGGTTTACCTCTCCGACGAAAACTTCTTCCGCCGCATCGTTCTGGCCGCGGATATCGGCCTCACCGAATCTTACATGGACGGCGAGTGGGATTCACCAGACCTCCGTGCGGTCATTGGTTTCTTCATCCAAAACGTGGATCACACGCCGGGCATGTCCGGTTCGGCGGCGCGGGGTGCCGCCCTCGGTCTCCTGCGTATCGCCGACCGCATCGGGCATCTGCTGCGGCCGAACTCCAAACAGGTTGTCCGCCGTAATATCTCCGAGCACTACGACGTCTCCAACGACTTCTTCCAGTTATTCTTAGACCCATCGATGATGTATTCATCGGCCCGCTGGGAAGGCGCCACCACCCTCGAGCAGGCGCAAGCCAACAAGAACGAGTCGCTCTGCCGCTTCCTGCAGCTCAAGCCCACGGACCACGTGATCGAGATCGGCACCGGCTGGGGCGGCTGGGCCCTGCACGCCGTCAAGAAATACGGCTGCCGCGTCACCTCGCTGACCATTTCGAAAGCCCAGCATGACCTCGCCGTTGAACGAGTCCGGGCGGCGGGCTTATCTGACCGCATTACGGTAAAGCTCGAGGACTTCCGCGACCACCAAGGCCAGTACGATAAATGCGTTTCCATCGAGATGATGGAAGCCTTAGGCCATAAATACCTCCCGGCCTTCTGCACCTCCATCGGGCGGCTCCTGAAGCCCGAGGGCCTAGCGGCCTTCCAGTATATCACCTGCCCCGATAGTCGTTACGACGAGTTCCGCCGTGGCGTCGACTTCATCCAGAAGCACATCTTCCCAGGCTCCTTGCTCCTCTCGATCAACCGCGTGAACCAGCTCATGACAAAAGAGAGTGGCTTCCAGTTGCATCGCCTCGAGGAATTTGGCCTCGATTACGCGCGTACGCTCGATGCTTGGTGCCAAGCCTTCGAGGCCAAGCTCGACCAAGTCCGCGCCATGGGCTTCGATGAACGCTTCATCCGCAAGTGGCGCCTTTATTTCCGCTACTGCGAAGCCGCCTTTGCGCACCGCAACATCGGGGTCGTTCAAGCCCTCTACGTCCGCCCCAACCACCCTTCCATCTAATATGAAAACCCGTAACGCCCTCATCGGCTACTTCATCCTCGTCCTCGTCGCCATGACCTGGGTGTCGTGGTATGCCTGCACGGCACCCACCATCACATCACTGGCGCAATACGCCGCCATCACGGGCAAGGAAGGCCTCAACGTGGTGGACGGCTACGTCACCGTCTGCAGCGAGCCTTGGGGCCTCGCCACGATGTTCGATGCTTACTTCGGCTTCTTGGCGTTTTGGATCTTCGTCGCCTGGCGCGAGCGCTCCGGGCTCTCGCGCGGGCTTTGGCTTGTGGCGCTGATGGCCCTCGGCAACTTTGCCATCGCTGGTTATGCGCTAGCCTGCCTCTTCACGGCCCCGGCGGACGCTAGCCTCGAAACAATCTTCTTTACCCGCAAGCAAGCCTGATGGGACGACTCCGTGCTTGGCTGAAACAGAAGGTCAGCGATCCCTTACTCGCGCTGTTGACGCGCGGCCTTTCACCCCAAGACCTTTCCTTGGCCGTCGTTGTGAGCCTCGGCCTAGGAATCAACCCGATTATTGGGTCGACGACTGTGTTCTGCCTCGTGGCGGGTAGACTATTCCGACTCAACCACCTCGTAATGCAGACGGTCAACCACTTGGCCTACCCGCTGCAGTTTCTGTTACTAGTCCCCTTCGTCCGACTCGGTGAAATGGTCACGGGCGCGGAGGCCCTCCCGCTCAGTCCCAGCCTCTTGATTGAAGAATTCCAGAAATCCTTCTGGGGCTTCGTCGCGAAATTCGGCATGGCCTATGTCCATGGGCTCTTAGGCTGGGTATTAGTCGTGCCAGTCACTTGCTTCGGCCTATACTTTTTACTCACCCGGCTCTTCCGTCGGCTTTGCACCGCCCCCTCTCCCTCTCCATGAATCCCAGCCCCCTCGGCCAGCTCCTCTTTGATTTTATCTACATTCTAGTCCTCGCGGGGATTTTCTTCACGGCGACCTGGGTCGTGGCCAAGGTGCTCAATAACTGGTCGATCGTTGATGTCGCCTGGTCCTACGGCTTTGCACTCGTTGGCCTCTGGGTCCTCACCGCCTTTCCTTGGAACGCCCGTGACCCCTTCCTATGGCTGGCGGCGGCGACGACCGTCTGGAGCTTGCGTCTCGGGACGCACCTAGCGATTCGCGTCCTCGGACACCTCGACCGCGAAGACGGTCGCTACCTGAAGATGCGGGCGGAATGGGGTAAGTGGACGGGGCTCAAGATGTACCGCTTCTACCTCTATCAAGCCGTCGCGCTGGCGTTGCTGCTTTTGCCCCTAATTTCCGCGGCCGGGTCCACGCCCAAGGAAGCTGGGCACATGGCCGCCTGGCATTGGGCCGGCCTCTTCATCTTCGCCTTGGGTATGCTGGGCGAAGGGCTCGCGGACGCTCAACTGGCCGCCTTCAAGCGCCAGCCCGATAACCGTGGAAAAGTCTGCGCGACCGGCCTCTGGGCCTGGACGCGTCACCCCAATTATTTCAGCGAATGGCTCATCTGGGTCGGCTTCGCCTTGCTGGCCTTTAACCAAAGCTACTGGGGCATCCCCGGCTTCGCCTGCGCGGGCGTGATGTACTATCTCCTCACCCGGGTGACGGGTATCCCCCTCACGGAAGCCCAGCTCTTGGCGTCGAAGGGACCGGCTTACGCCGACTACCAAAGTCGGGTGCCGGCCTTCTGGCCACGGAAGCCCACGGCGTAATTTCTGGTGGTCCGGGTTGCCACCGAGAAGGAAAACGGCACTTTTCTCGGCGTGCCGCTCATCGACACCATCCTCGCCAAAGACCTCCTCCCCGACGGTGCCATCCGCTGGGGCATTCGCCGCCTGCTCAAACAGCGACTGCAGGACGAACGCCCTGACGACAACGTTGAGCGCGCACGCCAAGTCGACCGCTTCGCCGCCCAACTGCGCTCGCTACCGGTCGCCGTTGAAACCCAAGCCGCCAACGAGCAGCACTACGAAGTCCCGGCCGCTTTTTATAAACTCTGTCTGGGACCCCGCCTTAAATACTCCTCCTGCTTTTACACCACGGGAACAGAAACTATCGCCCAAGCCGAGGAAACGATGCTGGCGCTCACCTGTAAGCGGGCCGAGCTGGCCGACGGGTTAGAAATCCTCGAACTCGGTTGTGGCTGGGGCTCGCTCACCCTTTGGATGGCTGAGCACTACCCTAACGCCCGCATCACCGCCGTCTCCAACTCCGCCTCCCAGCGCGCCCATATCGAGGGCGAGTGCGCTCAGCGCGGTTTCCGCAACGTCCGTATCATCACGCAGGACATGAACCTCTTCGCCGCCGAAGCTAGCCGGTTTGACCGGGTGGTTTCCGTCGAGATGTTCGAGCACATGAAGAACTGGGCGGAGCTCATGCGCCGCATCAGCGGCTGGCTCAAGCCGGGCGGAAAGCTCTTTTTCCACGTTTTCACGCACCGCGACATCGCGTATCACTTCGAACCGAAGGACGGCTCCGACTGGATGTCCCGGCACTTCTTCACGGGCGGGATCATGCCCTCCAACGACCTAGCGATGCGCTTCCAGGACGACCTTAAGCTCGAGACGCACTGGGAAGTGGAAGGTCGGCACTACGGACAGACGGCTGAGCACTGGCTACAGAACACCGACGCCCACCGTGCGGAGGTCCTGCGTATTTTTGCGGAGACCTACGGCCCCGAGCACGCCCGCAAATGGCTGGCCTACTGGCGCGTCTTCTTCATGGCCTGTGCCGAGCTCTGGAACTTCCGGGGCGGCGCGGAGTGGATGGTTTGCCACTACCGCTTCGCTAAGAAGTAAGCCCCGTAATTCCACGTTTGCCTCCGGGCCTTTCCAGCGTTTGCTCGGCGCATGCAGAGCTACGAAGAGAATGGCGTGCCGATGGAACGTTGGCGAATCGGTGCGTCGACCTATGAGACCTGCCTCACGCGGGGCGCCCGGCTCCTCCGCTGGCGCTTAAGCCTACCCACCGGTAACCGAGAAATCCTGCATTGGCCAGCTGGGGCGGACTTCGCACCCGACAAGATCGGCCTCGTCCGCGGCGGTAATCCCATCCTGTTCCCATTCATGGGCCGCAACTATGCGGACGGCGAAAAGTTTGCCTGGAAAGACGCCGAAGGCGTCAAACGCCCAATGCCCCAGCATGGCTTCGCGCGCGACTGTCGCTTTGAAATCATCGAGAGCAGCGACCGCCATGCGCTCGTACGCATGGTCCCCGACGACCGGGCCCGCGCGTGCTACCCGTTCGCTTACGAATTCCGCATCCGCTACGAATTCCGTGAACTCTTCCTGCGCTGCACCTTCGAG
>CAIYAN010000052.1 GCA_903924185.1 uncultured Opitutia bacterium
GTCTCCGCGGTGACCTGGAGGTCTCGGGCGAGCTCGGAGAGGTTGAGCTGGACGGAAGAACGTTCCGACAGGATGCGGGCAAGCCGATCAAGGCCCGCCAGGTCGCGGAAGGCCCCGAGGTCGCGGAGATCCTCGCCTGTGAGCTGGTCCAGCCGCAGACGTGCCCATTTGCCGGTGAAGGCGGGGGAGCGGGTCAAGAACGGCTCAGGGAAGCCCCCGTGACGCAGAAGAGCGTTCCAGTCGGCGTCGCCGATCTTGGCCGGCGGCGAGACGATATCGGAGGGCGTGGCGGTGCGGAGGCACTCGGCCACGCTGAAGGGGTGCATCCGGTAGAGGAAGTAGCGTCCCATCAGGCTGTCACCTCCTCGGCGGTAGACGTCGAGTCGGGCGCTGCCGGTGACGACGACCCCTAGTTTCTTGCGGTCGGCATGGACGTCGAAGAATCCCTTGAGGAAGCCCTTCCATCGACGGTCCTTATGGATCTCGTCGAAGACCACCTTGGGACGGCCAGAACGGGCCTTGTCGGCGCCGACGGCCTTGGCCACCGCGTCGGGACCCTTCTGGATCAGGCGACGATCCTCGGCGTTATCCCAGTTCAGGTAGGCATCAGCCCCGTGACGACAGACCGTCGTCTTTCCCACCTGGCGCGGACCGCTCACGAAGGCCATCTGCCGAAGGTCCTTCAGGTGGGTCTCCAGGATGGAATCATAGACTCTTCGTCGGTCGGACATGCTCACCAAATTACGGCCAATCGTATTTTGGTAAAGACCATTTTACGATACATCGTATTTTGGTAAAGCCACCTGCCCTCGCCCTTGCCGCATTACTAAGGCTGATTCCCCTCGGAACTTCGCGATGGAGCAGCGATTACCCGGCGCTCAATCCGCCGATAAAGGTGTGATAGGTGTAGACGCTAAAGCCGAAGACCGGGAATTCTCCCTCCTCCCACCGGCAAGCCTCGTCCAGGAAATCCTTCTCAGCCAGCAAAGCATCGGCCACGGCCTTGCGAGCCTGGGCAGCCGAGAGGACAAAGGAGAAAGATCCTCCCTTCGGAAGAGAACCAGCGAGCTTGACCTGGTCGCCGGAGATCCGGGACTGAACCCCGTCGACGATCCCGATGCAGCCGGGCACGCCGCACCCGCAGGTGAAGATGAAATGCTCCCCTTCCCTGGCCAGCGCCTCCGCCAGCCGACGGACGTCCAAGACGTACCTGTCGCCAAGAAGTTGTCCGTCGATGCGCAGTTCTCCCACGAGGTACGACGGCGACTTGGGGCAATCGACCTTGCGGAAGGTGAGAGATAGGATGTTGGTTTTCATAATGATGGTGCCGTGCAGCCGGCGCTTGATTCGGATTTCGTGTATGTGTGTTGGAAACGCGTGCGCATGGCCCCTTTCGGAACCTTCAGCTTTCGGCTCTGGTGAGTATCGTCACCCAGGGCGGAGTCTTATTTGCGCGAGGGTGAACCCCTCAGTTCCGGAAAGGTTGCACCACCGAATTACAGAATCAAGCCCTCGGACGGATTGGCATAATTACTGCGCTTACGATTTTAGATTTATCGTATTTTAGGAAGGTCACCCGCCTTAGCCCTGCCCCCATTGCCAGGGCTTATTACCCTCGGAATCTTTGCGGGAAGCACGCACCCGCCGACGAGTCGCCGGCTTGCGGCGAAGTTTCTCGAGCGGGCTCTCCTCCTGCAGTGGAAGCAAAGCCTCCAGTCGGCTCGACAATCCGAGCACACGGCAGACCTTCAGGAAACCGACGAGCTGCGTCGAGGCCTTCCCCAACTCGAGACGCTGCACGGTGCGCAACCCCAGGCCGGCGAGATCTGCGAGCTTCTGCTGCGTCAGCCGCTTACGGATGCGGACCTGAGCCAACCTGAGGCCCAACACCTGTGCTTGGCGGATTTCAGCCATGTCCTCGAATCGCTCCATACACGCCTTTCTAGACGTATTAGTTGAACTAAACGAGATAATACGCCTTTTATGACGCGTAAAGCCATGTTAACTAACTTATCAAATATGTCGATTAGTACATAATTAATCGACATATCAACTTTGACATGTCGATTGGTCGGGCTTTGATTTCCCCATGTCCAACAAGCCCGCGAGAGGCTGGAAAGCCGAGGCGCCCTATAACGAGCTACCTCCCCTACCTCCGTCGGCACCCTTGCAGACTCCCGCCATCCTCAAGGCGACGATCAAGGCTCGCGCCGCGTTGGCCGAACTCGACCGCCTAGCCGGTAAGTTGCCCAACCCTGGCATACTTGTCCGCACCCTTCCCCTGATGGAGGCGCGTTGTTCATCGCAAATCGAGAACATCGTGACCACGGACGACATGCTTTTCCAGCGTGCCGACCAGCCGGACGACTCCACCCTGCCCGAGATACGCGAGGCTAGCCGCCACGCCGAGGCGTTGCTAGAGGCCTACCATGGCCTGAAGAAACTCCCCGTCTGCTCCAGGCTCGCTCAACAGGTATGCTCACGAATCAAGGACCAACCCATGTCCGTGCGCAAGCTGCCCGGCACGGTCATCGCCAGCCGCCGGCAGGTCATGTACACTCCGCCCGTCGGCGAGGCCGTAATCCGCGGACTCCTAGCCAACTGGGAAGCTTACCTTCACTCCGAGGACGACACGGACCCGCTCATCCGTATGGCCGTGGCGCACTACCAGTTCGAGGCCATCCACCCTTTCACGGACGGCAACGGCCGAACCGGCCGCATCCTCAACAGCCTCTACCTCACGGAGGCAGGCCTGCTGGAGCAGCCAATCCTCTACCTTAGCCGCTACATACTAGCGAACCGATCGGACTACTACCGCCTCCTGAATGCCGTCACGAGCCACGAAGCCTGGGAGGACTGGGTGGTGTACATCCTGCAGGGCGTGGCCGAGGTAGCGACCTGGACCGCGGGCAAGGTCAGGGAGATCCATGCCTTGGTGGATACAACGCAGAAGCTAATCGCGAAGAAGTGCCCCGACCTTCCGCTGGACGACATGATGCGCGCCATCTTCGAGCAGCCCTACTGCCGCATCCGGCATCTCGTGGTAGCCGGCGTAGCCAAGCGCGAAACCGCCTCGATCTACCTCGTCAAGCTGGCCAAGGCCGGCGTGCTCACCGAGATCAAGCAAGGCCGCGATAAGCTGTTCCTAAACCACCGGCTCGTCGCCCTACTGACCAACCCAACGGACAGATAAGGGCGGAGTCAGATCGAAGGCTTCAGAAACTTCATCAACAAGATGAAGAAGCCTGGTCCGTAGCCCAACTTGTCGAGCTCGGCCAAAGTCCACACGAGGAGGACGGCGAGGACTATGACGACGAAGAGGAGGACGAGGAAGAAGAAGCTAAGCGCGACGAGCAACGGGCACCATGCTTCGAGCTTAGCCGGCGTGAAGGCGGCCAGGTCCTTGAGCAACCGATGGCTCATGCGGCTACCGAGGAACTGGTAAGGTTCAGCCTCTTACGCTGGCAGGGGGTTGCAGATAGATGTCTCATCCTATACCTGCACCGATTGGCAACCAGCCCTCCCCAAGACCCCGACAGACACACATCTCGGGGGGCAAAATTCGATTCACTCGCCGGGTCGTTTTTAGGGTAAAAATCACCCCTCAGACGGCTACAGATTCGGACAGCGAATTGCTAGAGTATTTGCTAGAGTTTGACCCTTTTGGGACCCCCTAAAAAACACTAAACCCCTGATAATCAGGGGTTTAGTAAAGTGGCGGAGAGGATGGGATTCGAACCCACGATACCCTTTTGGGGTATACCCATTTAGCAAACGGGCGCTTTCGGCCACTCAGCCACCTCTCCAGGTCCTTCGTTAATTCGA
>CAIYAN010000053.1 GCA_903924185.1 uncultured Opitutia bacterium
GAAGACGTCGCCAACCTCCGTCGCGCGGGTTTTCGCGTTGAGTATAATTTACGCGATGGAAAATTTGGTAAGCTTGCCCAACAGGCCGAAACCGCGGGTGCGAAGTATGCACTCGTTTATGGCGGCGAGGAAGTGGCCAAGGGCGTGACCAAGGTGCGGAGCCTCACGGACCGGACCGAAGCCGAAATCCCCCGGACCGACTTGGTCCCGGCTTTACGAGCCGTGTTGGAAGAGGGCATGCGGGCCATCTTGCCTTAATCCCCGATGTCCGAGCAGACGCGCCAGTATCAGGATATGGCCAAGACGGCCTCCTGGACGATGGTGTCGCGTGTGTTGGGGCTCTTTCGTGACCAGCTGATTGCCGCCTTCTTCGGCGCCAGTGCGATCGGCGCGGCGTTCCTTTTTGCCTTTCAGATTCCGAATCTCTTCCGCCGCCTGCTCGGCGAGGGTGCCCTGACGGCGGCGACGGTCCCGGTCTTGGCGGAAATCGAAGCGAAGCATGGCCGCCCCGCCTCGCACGCCTTCCTTAATTACGTTTTGCGGAAAATCCTCCCGTGGCTCCTCGGTATCACGCTCGTCTGCATCGGCCTTTCGCTGCTGGCGATGATGCTCTTCAAGGACCCGCGTTATGTGAATTCTGCTGAGTTTACCGCCTGGTGCATGCCCTACATGCCGCTCATCTGCGTGGCGGCACTGTTCACCTCGGCCGTCAATCTCAGCGGCCGCTTCGGTTTGGCGGAAATCGCGTCCTCGGGCCTGAACGTCTGCATGATCTTGGGTTTGGGCTTCTTCGGGTATTATCTGGGAGACGGCGATTTGGGCCGGGCTCGTTGGTTGTGCTTCGGCACCTTGGCGGGCGGCACGCTCCAGTTGCTTATTCCGATGTGGGGTCTCCATCAAGCTGGCTGGCGGAGTGCTCCGGTGCGGGCTGATAGCGCCGCCTGGCAAGCCCTGCGTGTCGCCTTCATCCCCGCGGCGTTGGGGGCCGGCATTCTGCAGATTAACTTCCTCATTTCGCGGTCTTTGGCGTTCGACCTCGCGGGCTCCTCGCTGACGTACTACTACATTGCTAACCGCATCGTCGAGCTCCCGATTGGGCTGTTCTCGACGGCCATCGCCACGGTGATGTTCCCGGCGATGGCGACGGCTTTCGCGGAGAAGGACCCTGCCGCGATGGGGCGCAACTACGCTCGGGGGATGCGCCTGATTCTCGCGATCAATATCGGTGCGGCCATTGGGCTCGCCGTTTATTCAGAACAGATTATCCGGCTCCTCTTTGAGTTTGGACGCTTCTCCGCCGAAGACTGCGCCAAGACCCGTTCTGTGTTGGTCCTCTTCGCCTTGGCGATGCCTTTCCATGCGATGATCTCGATGGTAACGCGGGCGTTGAACGTCGCGGGCCAGACGCAAGCGACCTTCCGGGTCGCCCTGTGGGCCGTCGGCATCAATATCACCGGTTCGATTGCAGCCGTCGTGCAGGGCTATGGCATTGAAGGACTGGCCGTCGCTAACGCTACCTCGGCCGTGGTGCAGTATTTTCTGTTGCGCCGGCAGTTGCGCCTCACCGCGCCAGCCTTCCTGACGGAGAACCTGACGAAGCCCTTCCTCCAAGCGATGGGCGGGTCCCTTCTCATGGGGATTTTCGCTTACCAAGGCTTTGGGTTTATCTACCGGTTGGCGGAACTTTGGTTGAATACGAAAGTTAATCTCCTCCTCTCCATGGCCTTAGCGGGAGGCATTGGCGCGGCGCTCTATGCGACTTTGCTGATTTGGTGGAAATACCCCGAACGCGACATGGTGCTAGGCTTTAGTGACCGACTACTGCGTCGCTTGCGCCTCCGCCGCTAAAGTCTTTTGAAACTCTCCAAGGTGGGAGTTGTTCTAAAGATACCCTTCATGATTTTAAGCGGTCCGAATCTCCCTGAATTGCTCCGCGATGAGTGCTTGGCGGACATCTTCCGGACAACGGTTCGTCGTCAGCCGATGTCCATTGCGTTAGAGGATGCCCACGGCGCCCTGACTTATCAGGATCTCTTGACCCGGGCGGAGGGAGTCGCGGCGGGACTGCGCGCGGCGGGCGTGGGGCCAGGTCACTGTGTTGGGCTTTGGTTGTCTCGGGGTCGCGACCTGCTTATCGGGCAGGTCGGTATCGCGCTATCTGGGGCCGCTTGGCTGCCCTTTGACGCGGCCGTGCCACCCGATCGCTTGGCGACCTGTATGCGGGATGCGCGCGGTACGATAGTACTGACTGAGGAGTCCAGGTCCGTGTCGGTCCGTGAGCGTGGTTTGCAGCCCTTGGTCTTGGCAACGCTGCCGGTCGTCGGCGACGGCGTCATCGTCCAAGCTGCACCGTCGGATCATGCGTATGTCATCTATACCTCGGGCTCGACGGGCGAGCCGAAGGGCATCGCCATCTCCCAGCGTAATGTCTGCCACTTTGTCCGTAGCGAAAACGAGGTATTACGGATTCGTTCCGACGATCGGGTCTACCAAGGCTTCTCCGTCGCCTTTGATATGTCGGTGGAGGAGATTTGGATTTCTTTCCTGGCGGGCGCCACGCTCTGGGTCGCTCCCGTGGAGACAGTTTCCGATCCCGATGCCGTGGCGGCGGCCTTGGCTCTTAAACGACTCACGGTGCTCCATGCGGTGCCGACGATGGTCGCTTTAATGCCGCCACTGCCATCCTCGGTCCGCTTGTTGAACTTAGGGGGCGAAGCTTGTCCGGACGCTTTATCCGAACGTCTGACTGGCAAGGCTCACGCAGTCTTTAATACTTATGGACCGACCGAGACCACGGTGACGGCGACCCTCGCTGAGCTCCGCCCGGGAAAGCTGGTAACCATCGGTCGGCCCTTACCCAATTATCACATTGGTATCTGTGATTCGGAGCATCGGCTCGTGGCGCAGGGGGAGTCCGGTGAGATTGTAGTTTTTGGGCCGGGCTTGGCTAATGGGTATCTGGGACGAGCCGAGCAGACCGCTGCTCGGTTTGTGGAAATCTCTGGCGAGCGTGCCTATTTAACCGGCGACTTAGGTCGCATTACGGTGGAGGGGGAGGTCCAGTGTTTTGGCCGCGTCGATAATCAGGTAAAGCTCCGCGGGTTCCGTATCGAGCTCGATGAA
>CAIYAN010000054.1 GCA_903924185.1 uncultured Opitutia bacterium
AAGGCACATTATGTCGGCCCACCATCCAAACAGCCAAAAAAGAGGCCTGCCGTATCCTTATACGGCAGGCCTCGAAGGCTATGAAGCGGAGTCGGCTTAGAACGTATGCGAGAGGCCGACCGACCACACATCGGCCGCATGTACTGGATTCACCAAGGCGGTCGCAGACTTCGGCACATAGCTCCGGATTTCGACTGGCTTGCTGAAGTACACGTAGGCGTTGGTACCGGCGGCGACTTTATACGTCAGGCCCGCGGCCAAAGTCGTCGTGAGTCCCCCAGTTTCCAGGTCCTCGACATACTGCGCATCAACCGTGGCTACGGTGTTCTTGTCACGGAACTGACGGAGGAGCGAAGCCTGTGCCGAGAACGCGAACTTGTCAGTCAGCTGGTAACGGGCGCCGGCATTCAGCGAGACCGTCGAACCAGGGCGGAAGTGCGCATCGCTGAGCACCGGCACCTGTGCCTGTAGCGAGACGAACTCGGTGAGCTTATCCGACGGAGCACCGAAATCCTTACGGATACCAGCGAGGAGATCGGTCGAGCCCGTGCCTGGCTGCAGATACTTGCGCGAGAGACCGCCCGCAGGGTCAGCGAAGACGATATTGTCCTTACCCGTGGGCAACTTGACGCCGGCGTTCACCGTGAAGCCAGACCAATTCAGCCGAGTGGCGACGACAATATCACCGAGGCCGACGACCTGCTGATGGTATTGCGTGGGGTTCGGGACCGCCAACGACGGAACTTTGTCGGTGTGGAGGCGACGCTCGATGCGCGGCACGGACAACGACCAGGTCTGACCCGCGAAGGTCGTTTCCAAGGTAGCCGCGAGGATATCGTGCGTGCCATACCAGTGAGCATGGGCGCCGCTATTGCGCTCAGACTGGTCAATCAGGTCAAGGCGCAGGTCTAGCGTATAGGCACCGGCGGGGGCCGTGGGACGGTCGGCGAGATTATCGACGCACACTTTAACGCAGCCGCACGGACAAGCCTGCACAGCTGTGTAGGTACCGAGGGCGAGAAGGAGGAAGAGGTTCTTTTTCATAAGACTATTAAGATTTTTTCCGCCCAGACGGGGTGTGGCGAAGCCACCGTCAAGGCAGGGATGCGCGTCCGAAAGGATGCGACTTGGGAAGGGAATGAAGCCACGTGCGAGCCGAACTAACCGCAGCTCGCAACGGTGATCAGACCAGAACCTTCGGCGGCGGGACCGGGACTTCGCGGAGCTGCGTGATTACGGACCAGCGTTCGCGCCCGACCTCGAGTCGGTGCGCGGACAACACGGCAAAACCTAAAGTGGCGAGCGGCAACGCGGCATCGGCCTTGACCTTCGCCTTCACGGCTTCCTGCTTAGCCAATGGCGACTGCTCCGACTGGGCGCGGCCTTCGCTGGCAACCTTACACAGAGAACAGGCTTCATCGGTCATGGACTTCGCGACGGCCGCACCGGCGGACATGGTGCGGGCGTTAGCGGCGGACATGTTAACCCACGCGGCGACTTGCAGGAGGTCCCAAGAGAGTCCCGACGCCGCCGCCCAAGCCGCGAGTGCGACCCAAGCAACGAAGATACGAAAACGTCCGAGCACGCCCCAGCCTCCTTGACGGCAGCGGAGGGGGCAAACTGTTTACATATGCCCACCCCTACTATCAGCAGAACTAACGGGCGACTTAAGCCAGGTAGTCGGTCGGATCCTTCACCCCAGCACGTACGAAGGCTTCCCTGCGCTCCACACAGGTGCCGCACTTGCCGCAGTGCTTATCGCCCCCGACATAGCAGGACCAGGTGAGTTCCAGCGGTACCCGTAGCTCAACGCCACGTTGCACGATACTGGTCTTATCCATCCCCACAAAAGGGCGCTCAAGGCAGACTTCATGCCAGTCCGCCAAACGGATAGCCTTATCCAAGGCGTCTGCAAAGACGGGGCGACAGTCGGGGTAAATGGCATGGTCGCCGCCATGCGCACCATAAGCGACCGACGAAGCCTTGAGCGACATCGCCCACGAAGCCGCGACGGCGATGAGCAGCATATTGCGATTGGGGACCACGGTGGCCTTCATCGAAGTTTCCTCGTAGTGACCTTCAGGCACAGCGACGTGGGCATCGGTCAGCGCATTCGCACCGAAGAGCGGGGCCAGCGCCCGGAGGTCGGCTACCTGATGCTTCACGCCATAGTGTTCGCAGATGTGCTTGGCTGCCACGAGCTCCCGGCGGTGGCGCTGGCCATAATCGATACTCAAAGCATAGACCTCGCGCCCCTCGGCCAAGAGATGACCCAGGAGAACGGTGGAGTCGATGCCACCCGAGTGAATAAGAACCGTGCGTTTCATCCTGCCGCTGGTGTGTCGGAAAAAACCTGCGAGGGCGAGTCTCTTAAACCGCGACCTTTAGGCGGACCTTGGCTTTATCGAGGTGCTTGAGCGCCAAGACCTCGGCAGCCCGCATCTTCGCAGCCTGCGCCTGGGTGCTATCCAACAGCCCTGCGAGGTGCAGCCAGCCGTGTGCGAGATACAGACGGAGTTCGTGTTCGACGCTTGTGCCATGCTCCTTGGCCGCGCGCTTGGCTTGGTCGACATTGATGCAAATCTCACCAGCGAACGGCTCCACCGGATGGTCTTCACCGATGAAAGTGATGACGTCCGTCACTGTCGGGTCATCCAAGAAATCCGCGTGGATCTTAGCGATAGCCTTGTCGCCGAGGAAGACGACCGAGAGTTCGCCCTGCGGGCAACGCCAAGCACGCATCCGGTCCAGCGTCTGGATCACGGCGATAGCAGAAGCCAACGAGACCTTGGCCTTGGAGTGTTCGTTAGCAATGGCGACGGAGCGGGGCATCTTAGACCGTAGCAAAGACGGGTTGCAGGCGGGCCCAGAGATCATCCAATGCCTGCGGCAGGATGTGCGTCTCGGCGACGACTGGCATGAAGTTCTGGTCACCGTCCCAGCGTGGCACGATGTGGAAATGAAGATGAGTGGGAATACCCGCACCCGCGGCCTTGCCTAAGTTGAGGCCCACATTGAAACCGGCAGGCGCCATGACCTTTGTCAGGACCGCTTGGCACTTTACGAGCAGGTCCATTATTTCGGCCCGCTCCTCTGCCGTCAGCAGGGCCAAATCGCCAACCTCACGATTCGGCAGAACCATGAGGTGTCCCGGATTATACGGGAAGTTGTTCAGGATGACGAAACATGTCCGACCACGATGAACAATCAAGGATGCCCGGTCATCTCCCGACGCCAACAGGGCCGCGAACGGACTGCCCGCCTGCGGGTCCTTCCGGGACTGGATATACTGCATACGCCAGTAGGGATGGAGGTGGTTCGGCATGACGGCGTGGCTGCGTGATAAGCCCGCTAGAGGCCTCAGGCAAGCGGGATAGCCCTGCTCGCCCATCCAAAACCTTGCCACCTCGGCTCGGACTCTCCTATCTGGGCGCTTCATGGAAACTTTGCCCGGGACCTACGACTTCACCGCCTGCGAGCATCGCTGGCAGGCTTACTGGAAGCAGCACGCGACCTTCCGCACCGAGCCCATCTCCAGCGGCAAGCCGAAGTACTACGTCCTAGACATGTTCCCCTACCCGTCTGGCTCTGGCCTCCATATTGGCCACCCCGAGGGCTACACCGCTTCGGACATCTTGGGCCGCTACAAGAAAGCCCAAGGCTTCAACGTCCTCCACCCGATGGGTTGGGACGCCTTCGGCCTGCCCGCGGAACAGCACGCCATCGCCACCGGCGAACACCCGGCCGTGCAGACGCGTCGCAATATCGACAACTTCCGCCGCCAACTGCAGATGCTCGGCTTCGCCATCGACTGGGACCGCGAGCTCTCCACGACCGACGAGAACTACTTCCGCTGGACGCAGTGGATCTTCCTCAAACTCTTCCGTCACGGCCTCGCTTACGTCTCCGAGAAGCCCGTCTGGTTCTGCCCCAACCTCGGCACAGTGCTCGCGAACGAAGAAGTGCACAACACGCCCGAAGGCCCGCGCTCCGAACGCGGTAGTCATCCCGTGGAACGGCGCCCCATCCGCCAGTGGGTCCTCCGCATCACGGCCTACGCCGACAAACTCATTGAAGGCCTCGACCACGTCGATTGGCCCGATTCCACCAAGCGCCTCCAAAAGAACTGGATTGGCAAGTCCGAAGGGGCCGAAGTCACTTTCAAACTCGATGGCCACGCCGACACGCTAACGGTCTTCACGACCCGCCCGGACACGCTTTTCGGGGCGACCTACATGGTCATCGCTCCCGAACACCCACTGCTCGAGAAGATCACTTCCGCGGAGCAGAAGGCCGCCGTCACGGCCTACGTGGCTGCGGTCCGCAATAAGAGCGACCTCGAGCGGACCGACTTGGCCGACAAGAAGAAGACCGGCGTGTTCACGGGCGCTTACGCTATCAACCCCGTCAACGGCGCTAAGATCCCCGTCTGGACTGCCGACTACGTTCTCATCACCTACGGCACTGGCGCCATCATGGCCGTCCCGGCCCACGATGAACGCGACTGGGAATTCGCCAAGCAGTTCGCACTGCCCATCATTCAGGTCGTCGGCTCCAAGGACGCCATCGACGTCAACGAGCAGCCTTGGACCGAAGACGGCCCGATGGTGAACTCAGGTCCCTTCAACGGCCTCTCCGCCACGGAGACCAAGAAACAGATCACCGCTGACCTCGCCGCCAAGGGCCAGGGTAAACTCGCCGTGAACTTCAAGCTCCGCGACTGGCTCTTCTCCCGCCAACGCTACTGGGGCGAGCCCTTCCCGCTTCTGTGGGTTTCCCGCGAGGACTACGCCAAGATCCCCGCCGACTCTGAGGTCCGGGAGTTCCTGCCCAAGGAACCGGTCACCTGCCAACTCAACGGCGTGGAAGTCTGCGCCGTACCGTTGACGTCCAAGCAACTCCCGCTGACGCTCCCGACGGTCAAATCTTATCAGCCTTCCCCGACCGGCGATTCGCCGCTTTCGAAAGAGCCCGAGTGGACTGAGGTCTGGTACGACGTTGCCAGTGGCGCCACCGTCGCGCAGGCGCAGGCCCAGCCAGGACCGCTCTGGGTCAAGGCCTCCCGCGAAACGAACACCATGCCCCAGTGGGCGGGTTCGTGCTGGTATTACCTCCGCTACCTCGACCCGCAGAACGCCAAGGACATCGCCTCGGCCGAGGCGCTCAAGTATTGGGGCTGCCCCGACTTCTATATCGGCGGGGCCGAGCACGCCGTGCTCCACCTCCTCTACGCCCGCTTCTGGCATCGCTTCCTGCACGACATCGGCGTCCTCCCAACGGCCGAGCCTTTCACCAAGCTCTTCCACCAAGGCCTCATCATGGGCGAAGACGGCGAGAAGATGTCCAAGAGCCGCGGCAACGTCGTCAACCCCGACTCCATCGTCAAGGACCACGGCGCCGACGCGCTCCGCATGTACCTAATGTTCCTCGGGCCGCTCGAAGCCTCCAAGCCTTGGAGCTCCGAAGGTATCTCTGGTATTACCCGTTTCCTCAAGCGCCTCTGGCGTCTCTCCGTCGACGAAGCCACGGGCGGCCCTTCGACCAAGTTCAACGATCAGGCCCAGGAGCCGGAGGATTTCGTCCGCGAACTCCACCGCACCATCCAGAAGGTCGAGAAGGACATCGAGACCCTGCAGTTCAACACCGCCATCTCGCAGATGATGATCTTGATGAACGCCGCGGAGAAAGCCCCGGCCCTTCGCCGCGAGACCGTCGAGACCTTTGTTCGGTTGGTCGCGCCGTTCGCCCCGCACGTCTGCGAAGAAATCTGGGCGCGCCTCGGCCACCAGGAAAGCATCAGCTGCGCCGCCTGGCCAAAGTTCGACGCCGCCAAGCTCATCGAAACCACCGTTGAGATCATCTTCCAAGTGAACGGAAAAGTCCGCGCCACCGTCAGGGTGCCCAAGGAAACCACCAAGGAAGCCCTCCTCGCCATGGCGAAGGCTGACCCGAGCGTGCAGAAGTTCCTCGAAGGTAAGCCCATCGTGAAGGAGATCGTTGTCCCCGGACGCATCGTGAACCTCGTCGTGGCGGGCTAAAGCCACGGCCCCTCCTCCAAACAAAAGGGCCCCAGCGGGGCCCTTTTTTATTGAACACGCACCGAGGCTTAGACGTCGGCCATCTCGAGCTTCGGAACTAGGAGATGGTGAATCGCGAACGCCACGACATACGCAAAGGCGCAGAAGCTGAAGAGAATCGCGTAGCCACCGGTCGGGTTAGCATCAAGCACCATACCGGCAACAATCGGGAAGATCATGCCGCCGATAGAACCCGCGAAACCACCAAGGCCAGAAACCGAGCCCACGGCCTTCTTCGGGAAGGTATCAGAGACCGTGGCATAAATACTGGCCGACCAAGCTTGGTGAGCGGAGGCCGCAAAGGCGATGAGGAACACCGCGTCCCACATCCCAAGGCCGCGGACGAAGAAGATTGGCAGCGAACAGAGCGCGAAGATGAGCATCGAGACCTTGCGGACCTTCACGATGTCGAAACCACTTTCCGCAAAGCGCTTCACCAGCCAACCAGCGAAGATGCTGAGCACTGTGACGATGGAGTAGAGCACGACCAAAGGCTGGCTGAACATCCAGCCGAAGAAAGCGATGGGGTCGAGTAGGCTGGGGACGACACCCAAGGCCTTGAGGTCGAGGTGCTGCTCCTTCTTGAAGTAGTCAGGGAGCCAGATCAGGTAGAACCACCAGACGGGGTCCGTCAGGAACTTACAAACCATATAGGCCCAAGCCTGTCGCGTATTGAACAAGCTTCCCCAAGAAACCTTCTCATCATCGGCCGGGGAGTCGTCGGCCTGAGCTGGCGGATTACGGAACAGCGGAATCCAGAAGAAGACCCAGAGGATGCCAGCAATGCCTGCGATGACGAAGGTGGAGCGCCAACCCCAGGCGGCGGCAATCGGCAACACGACGAGCGGGGCAACGACTGAGCCGATGTTGGAGCCGGAGTTGAACAGGGCGTTAGCGAAGGCGCGTTCGGCACGCGGGAACCACTGGGCGACGGTCTTGATGGCGGCAGGGAAGTTACCGCCCTCCCCCAAGCCCAGGAACACGCGGGCTACCCCGAAACCAAACACGGTGCTAACCGCGGCGTGACCAGCGGCGGCCACCGACCAAAAGACAATCGAAACTGTATAACCAATCTTGGTACCAAAGCGGTCAATGAACCAACCAAAGCCGAGTAAGCCCAGCGCATAGGCAAACTGGAAGGCTGAGTTGACGTACCCGTATTGTAAATTGGACCAACCGAGTTCTTTATCGAGGTACTCCGGCTTGATCAGCGAAAGAATCGACCGGTCGATATAATTGATCGTCGTCGCGAAGAACAGCAGGGCGAGGATGATCCAGCGGTGGTTTGAGCGGGGGGCAGGGGTAACCTCTTGCATAGGGCACTAAATGACCCACGCCTTTGGGCTGTCCACCCTAGACTTTCTTTGACTCCAAGGGGGAGGCGGGTTCATGTGGATGGCACCCATGAAGCCTCGTATTCTGCTCACGACCACCTCTTTCCAAGACACCCCCGGCGAACACCATAAGCTACTGGCCGAAACGGGCTGGGAAGTCGTCACCGCCCGCGGTCCGCTCAACGAGGCCGACACTTTAGCGCTGATGGGGAATTTCGATGGTTACATCTGTGGCGACGACATGATCACGGCGGCCGTCATCGAGAAAGCCCTACCCCGCCTTAAGGTTGTCTCCAAGTATGGTATCGGGGTCGACAAGATCGACGTCAAGACGCTCACCGCTAAAAGTATCCCGCTCCTCTTCACCCCCGGGGTCAACCACACGACCGTCGCCGAGCACACCTTCCTCCTCCTGCTCGCGCTCGAGAAGAACTTTTATTTCCATACCGACTCCACCCGCTCGGGTACCTGGAAGCGCAAGACCGGCCGCGAGTTACTCGACAAGACCATCGGCATTATTGGGATGGGCCGCATCGGCAAGGAAGTCGCCATCCGTGCCCGCGCCTTCGGGATGAAGGTCATCGGCTTCGATCTCTATTGGGATGACAAGTTCGCCGCGCAGTACGAGGTACAGCGCGCCGCCACGATGGACGACGTCTTCGCCGTTTCCGACTACCTCTCCCTGCACACTAACCTGACCCCCGAGACGCGTGACCTGATCCGCGCCGAGAACATCGCCAAGATGAAGAAGGGCGTCCTCATCCTCAACTGTGCTCGCGGCGAAATCGTCCACACCGACGACATCGCGGCCGCCCTGAAGTCCGGCCAAGTCGGCGGTTACGGCACCGACGTCCTCGACGAAGAACCGCCGCGCGCAGACCACCCGCTGACCAAGCTCCCGAACTGCGTGGTCACCCCGCACATCGGTTCCCGCACCGCCGAAAGCGTCCAACGCCAGGCCGTCGCCGCCGTGACCAATCTGATTCGTGCGATGCACGGCGAAAAGCCGCTCGCCCAGATCAACCCGGAAGTCCCGGTCACGAAGGTTGTCTAACCTCCCCTCTCCTCCCCACCATGAGCGAAGTCTTCTACGTCATCCCCCGCGCCGCCCACGAGGCGCTCGTCACCGCCGCCTACGTCAAGCGTGGCTTCGGCACCAAGGAATCGGCCCAAGCCGCCCAGATGGCCAGCATGGCCACGCACCACGGCATCCGCACGCACAACGCGCTGAAGGCCCTGCACCTCGACGAACTCTTTGGCTCGGGCGCGAAAGTCCCGGGCTGCACGCCCAACGCCACCGTGACCAAGAAGGCTACCCGCTTTGCCGCGACGGAAGTCTGGGACGCCCACCAGAAGCTCGGACAAGCCGTCGCCGTCGACGCCATCGAGCGCTGCATCGAGCTGGCCGACCAATACGGAGTCGGCACGGTCTCCGTGGATAACGCCTTCCACTACCTCTGGGGCGGTGGCTATGTGATGGATGCCGCCAAGCGCGGTTACATCGCCTACACGAACTGCACCGCTACCCTCGCGGAAGTCGTCCCCTTCCAAGGCAAGTTCCCGACCCTCGGCACCAATCCGCATTCCTGGGGCTTCCCCACGACGAACGAACTCGGCTTCCCGATCGTCATCGATTGGGCCACCTCTGTCATCGCCATGGGCCGCGTCCAAGTGCTCAAGCGCGAAGGCAAGCAACTCCCGCCTGATGCCGCCGTGGACAAGGACGGTAAGGTCACGCTCGACCCGAACGAAGCGGTCTCGCTCATTCCCTTCGGTGCGCACAAGGGCTACGGCCTTTCGCTCATCAATGAAATCGTCGCCGGCTACATCGGTGGCTCACTCCCGACCATCCGCAGCCGCACGCACGTCCCAGGTGAAAAGCAGGCATGTGCCTTTTTCTTCCAGGTCATCCACCCCGAGGCCATCAGTTCGGGCGCCTTCGCTAAGGGCCGCTCCCAGGGCCAGAACGTCAAGGCCGTCATCGACGACGTCCTCGGCCACGGCAACGAGAAGTGCATGCTCCCCGGCCAACTGGAAGCAACCTTCGCCACGCGCAGCCAGAAGGCCGGCGGACTCCTCTTCTCCAAGGCTGAAGTCGAAGCGTTCAACGAGATCGCCGCACACATCGGCCATAAGCCGTTCGACCTCGCCGCCCTGCCCACGGGCTAAGCATCCTCTTTAACCCCTCCCTCCTTCCGACCATGTCCCTCAACATCAAGCCCGCTTCGGCCTGCGCCTTCGACCAAGTCTCCCTCGGTGAAATCATGCTCCGCCTCGACCCGGGCGAAGGCCGCGTGCGCACCACGCGCCAGTTCCAGGTCTGGGAAGGCGGTGGCGAATACAACGTCGCCCGCGGACTCCGTAAGTGTTTCGGCCTCCGCACCTCCGTCGCCACGGCCTTCGTCGACAATGAAGTCGGTCGCCTGCTCGAAGACTTCGTCATGCAGGGTGGCGTGAACACCGACTATATCAAATGGCGCGAGGACGACGGCATCGGCCGTACCGTCCGCAACGGCCTCAACTTCACCGAGCGCGGCTTCGGCATCCGTGGCGCCGTGGGCGTCCCGGACCGCGGTAATACCGCGGCTTCGCAAATCAAGCCGGGCGACTTCGACTGGGAAGACCTCTTTGGTAAGAAGGGCGTTCGCTGGCTCCACACGGGCGGCATTTTCGCGGCACTCTCCGAAACGACTGCTCAAGCCACCATCGAGGCCGTCAAGGCCGCCAAGAAGCATGGCACCGTCGTCTCCTACGACCTCAATTATCGTCCGTCGCTCTGGAAGACCATCGGCGGCCTCAAGAAGGCCCAAGAGGTCAACCGCGAGATTGCCAAGTATGTCGACGTGATGATCGGTAACGAAGAAGACTTCACCGCTTCCCTCGGCTTCGAAGTTAAGGGCGTCGACCACAATATCTCCCAGATTGAGACGCAGGCCTTCAAGGACATGATCGGCGAGGCCGTGAAGCAGTTCCCGAACTTCAAGGTCGCTGCGACCACGCTCCGCCGCGTAATCACCGCCACCAAGAACGACTGGAGTGCCATCTGCTGGCACGACGGGAAGTTCTACGACAGCATCCAGTTCCCTGAACTCGAAATCCTCGACCGCGTCGGTGGCGGCGATAGCTTCGCTTCGGGCCTGGTCTTCGGCTTCCTCGAACACAACGACGCCCAGCAGGCCGTGAACTACGGTGCCGCCCACGGCGCCTTGGCGTCCACGACCCCGGGCGATACCTCGATGGTCACCCGCAAGGAAGTCGAGAAGCAGCTCTCCGGTGGTGGCGCCCGCGTCGTCCGCTAAGCCGCCCCTAGGCCCCCATCCCCTATCCCCCACCCCCTAGCCCCTTCATAATGTCCTCTCTCTTCTCTCTCCAAGGCCGCACTGCTGTTGTCATCGGCGGCACCGGTGAACTCTGCGGCGCCATGGCCGAAGGCTTCGCTGGCGCGGGTGCGCACGTGATCCTCGTCGGCCGCGATCCCGTCAAGGCAGAGGCTCGCCTCGCCAAGATT
>CAIYAN010000055.1 GCA_903924185.1 uncultured Opitutia bacterium
CAGATTACGGAGTACAGATTACGGAGGAAAGGTAGGGGCGTGGCTTTGCCGCGTCCTTGTTTTCATAGGAGGACAAGGCGAAGCCTTGCCCCTACCCGCGAGCGGAGCTCGCGAGAGGCATGCTAGGTTGGCACGCAGTGGCGACCCTACCAGAGGCAGCGAGGGCAGCACGCGGTGCTGCCCCTACCCAAGGCAAGGAGGCAGCTAGGGGGCGCTGCGGCCGGAGGTTTTGCTTTGATCGAGGAGGTCCTTGAGTTCTTTAACGATTTCAGGACGTTCGAAGTAGAGGTTCGTCCGTTCGCCGGGATCGGTCTTTAAGTTATAAAGTTGTCCCGGGGCGGTGGGCGCGGTGTCGGGTAGCGCGAAAGGGGCGAGCGCTCCCTTTTCGTAGCTGTTCCCACCCGAGCCGCGGTGGTCGAGGTATTTCCAGTCCCCGCGACGGATGGCCAGCTCGCTCTTAATCGTCTGGTGTAAGGTGAACGGACGCGGTGGGCGTTGATCGGCGACGCCCGTTAACGTGGAGAGGAAGCTGAAGCTATCTTCCCCCGTGTTGCGCGGCAGGGGTGTGTCGGAGAGCGCCGCACACGTCGCGAGCAGGTCGGTGAGGCAGATTGTTTGGTCGCTGACGGAAGGCTGCACGCGGGCGGGCCAGCGCACGAGGAACGGCACGCGGTGGCCCCCTTCCCAGTTATCACGTTTCAGGCCGCGCCAGGGGCGGGCCGGGTCGTGGCCTTGGTCTGCGCGCATGTGGATGGCCGTCGTGGTTTCGGGACCGTTGTCGCTAGAGAATATGACGAACGTATTCTCGGCCACACCGAGCTTGTCCAGCGTCGCGAGCAATTCGCCCACGATGAAATCGAGTTCGGCGATGAAGTCACCGTGTGGGCCGGCTTTCGTAGAGCCTTGAAAACGTGGCGCGGCGAAGGAAGGCAAGTGAGCGGCCTGCGTCGCGTGGTAGAGGAAGAACGGTTGATTGGGCGCGCGCTTTACGTGGTCGGTCAGCCAGGCTTGGCTCTTTTCTAAGAACACCAAGTCCACCTGATCATGTTCGAAACCGGGCGCCACGAGCCCGCGGCGGCAATCATTGGCGTAGGGATGCTTCGGCAGTTTCGAGGCGTCGAGCAGCGTAGTGGGCGGGATGGGGACGCGGTCGTTCTCGATGTAGGCGTAGAGCCAATCGGTGGTCGGGCAGCAGGCCGTGCCGAAGAAGTAGTCGAACCCCCGATGCACGGGACCGTCGGTGATCGGACGACTGAAGTCGGTGAGCCGGATACGGGCGAGCTCGTTCCCGGCGCCGAGCCCTTCGCTGGGTACCTTCACTTGGTGAATCGGAGTACCATCCTTCGTTTGGAAAGTCAGTCCCACGTGCCACTTTCCGACGGCGGCGGTCGCGTAGCCCTGTTTCTTGAGCATCCCTGGCAATGTGAGGCGATCGGCTTCGATTAAACTCGGCCCGCCGACGCCGGTGAAGACCCCGCCGCGGTAGCCTGTGCGGAAGGCCATGCGGCCTGTCAGTAGGCTGTAACGGGAAGGCGTGCAGACCGTCGAAGGTGCATGGGCGTCAGTGAAGCGCATGCCCGCTTTGGCGAGACGATCGAGGTTGGGCGTCGGGATTTTAGACTCCGGATTATAGCAACCCACGTCGCCATAGCCCAAGTCGTCGGTGAGGATGACGACGATATTCGGACGACGCAGGTCGGGAGCTGCGACGGCGAGGGCGGGAAGGAGCCAGCAGAGACTCAGCCGGAGGAGGCGATTCACTTTTCCAGGACCCAAATATTACGGTAGTAGACGGGGTTACCGTGTTCCTGCAGTTGGAAAGGGCCGGGGGTGTCGGTGATCGTCTTAATCCCGCTGCTGGTGGTCGTGCGAGGCAGCTCGACGTTATCTTGGATGAGGATGCCGTTATGGCGGACCGTGATGCGGGCCCAGGCGGTACGTTGCCCTTGCGCATCGAACTTC
>CAIYAN010000056.1 GCA_903924185.1 uncultured Opitutia bacterium
CCATGCGCCTCCCCACGCTGCTTGCCCTTTTCGCGACCTTGGCCCTCATGGCCGCGGAGCGCCCTAATATTATCGTTATTTTAGCCGATGACCAAGGGCTCGGCGATGTTTCGGCCTATAACCCGAAAGGGAAAATCCCGACCCCCCATCTCGACCGCTTAGCGGCTGAAGGGATGCGTTTCACCGATGGGCATACGACGTCGGGTGTCTGTACGCCTTCGCGCTATAGCTTGTTAACCGGACGGTACCACTGGCGCACCCGCCTGCAGAGTGGTGTGCTGGGTGGCTATTCCGCTCCGCTGATTGCGAAAGATCGCCTGACCGTCGCAGGGTTCCTTAAGCAGCAAGGCTACGGCACGGCTTGCTTTGGCAAGTGGCACTTGGGGATGTCCTTCGCACTCAAGGCCGGTGGTGTCGCCGACGATAAAGGAGTCTTTGATGGCGCTGGCGCTAAGGTCGGCCAGGAAGTCAACTACGCCGCTGATATCAAGGACGGCCCGCTCGACCACGGCTTCGACCAATTTTATGGCATTAGCGCTTCGCTCGATATGCCGCCATTCGTTTGGATTAAGGATCGGCGCACGACGGAGATTCCGTCTGCCACCAAGACCTGGCTGCGCTCGGGTCCAGCTGGCCCGAAGTTTGAAGCCGTCGACGTCCTGCCGGGCGTGATTGATCAAGCCATCGCTTACGTGACGGCGCAGAAGCAGGCCGACCCGCAGAAGCCCTTCTTTGTTTACCTTCCGCTGAACGCCCCGCACACGCCCATCGTTCCGACCAATGAATTCAAGGGTTCCAGTGGTCTAAATCCTTATGCCGACTTCGTGCGGCAGGTCGACGCGGACGTCGGTCGACTCTTAGCCAAGCTCGAGCAGTTAGGTTTACGCGAGAACACCTTGGTCGTCTTCACGTCGGATAACGGCTGCTCGCCGGCCGCTAAGATTGATGAACTGCAAGCGAAGGGCCACGAGCCCAGCTATCTCTACCGCGGACATAAGGCGGATATCTTTGAGGGCGGCCACCGCGTGCCGTTCATCGTCCGTTGGCCAGCCCAGGTGAAGCCCGGGAGCGTGAACCCGCAACTCATCGGCCAGATTGATTTCCTGGCCACGTTCGCCGAGGCGCTCGGCGTGCCCGTGCCTGCTGGGGCCGGTGAAGACAGCGTATCTTTCCTGCCGGCTTTGCTCGGCCGCGAGGGCCCCCTCCGTCAGTCCATCGTGAGCCAATCCATCAACGGCAGTTTTGCGATCCGCGATGGTCAGTGGAAGTTGGCGCTCTGCGCGGGCTCGGGCGGCTGGAGCGTCCCTAAACCTGGTTCGAAGGAAGAGAAGGGCCTGCCGGAATTCCAACTCTACGACCTAGCGACCGACCTAGGGGAGAAGACGAACCTCGCGGCCCAGCACCCCGAACGGGTCGTGGCCATGAAGGCCGCTTTACAGGCGATGGTGGATCGCGGCCGCAGTACCCCCGGCCCCGCCCTGGCCAACGATGTCCCCGTGGTTTTGGTCAAGAAAACCGGCAATAAGAAGCAGCAGGATAAGTAAGTAACGGGAACATTTGCCCCTAGGCGGGGACAGGTTCTATTAGACCCCGTACCCCAATGAAGGCCCCCCTTTCCCTTTGGTTCACCGCTGGCTGCTTGCTCGTAGCCCAGCCCGCCTTTGCCCTCAACAAGGGCAACGCTGGGCCGGAGGAGGTCACGTTAAAATTCAAGCTACCCCCGGCTCCGGTGCTCTCGCCCGAAGAGGCCTTAAAGACCTTTAAAATCGAAAAGGGTTTTCGCATCGAGCTCGTCGCGTGTGAGCCGATGATTCAATCGCCCATCGCCATAAGCTTCGACGATCAGGGCCGGCTGTTCGTCGTCGAGATGCGTGGTTACATGAATGATGTGAACGGCGCTGGCGAGAAAGACCCCTCGGGCCGCGTCTCGCTCCTCGAAGACACGAAGGGCACGGGCCGGATGGACAAGGCCACGGCTTTCGTCGACGGGCTCGTCATGCCTCGGTCCGTCCTCGCGGTGAACGGGGGCGCTCTCATTGGCGAATCCCCCAACCTATTTTTCTGTAAGGATACCAAGGGCACCGGCGTTGCCGATGTGCGGACGGTCGTCGCGACCGACTACGGCACCCGCGGTGGTCAGCCGGAGCATATGGCCAACACGCCGACGTGGGCGATGGACAACCGCATTTGGAGTGCTGGCTACGGTACGAGCTTCCGCCTCATCGCCGGCACTTGGCAACGCGGGGCTGGCTTGGGCCGTGGGCAGTATGGCCTCTGCCAGGACGATGTGGGTCGGCTGTATTACAATTATAATTCCGACCTCCTCCGCACGGATCTCCTCCCCGCTACCGCCTTCGCGCGTAATCCGCTCCTCCGCGATGTGACGAGCATCAATAGCCGCGTCGTCACTAATCAGGCGGTCTTTCCGATTCATCCGACCCCTGGCGTGAACCGGGGTTACGACGCGAGCACCTTGCGCCCCGACGGCACGCTGGCGAAGGCCACCGCGACATGCGGCGCGGTGGTTTACCGCGGCAATCTCTTCGGCCCCGCCTACCAAGGGAACGCCTTCATTCCTGAGCCATCGGCCAACCTCGTGAAGCGTATCGTGCTCACGGAGAAGAACGGCGTCGTGACGGGGGAAGCGGCCGTACCCGGTCAGGAATTCCTCGCTTCGACGGATGAGCGTTTCCGTCCCGTGCAAATCGTGAACGGCCCCGATGGGGCGATCTATATCGTCGATATGTATCGCGGGATTATTCAGCACCAGGGCTTCCTGACGCACTACCTCGTCGCAAACATCAAGGACCGCAAACTCGAGCAGCCGGTGAACCACGGCCGGATCTGGCGGATTGTCCCGGAAAAGGCGACCCAGGTCGCTGCGGTGAAGGTGCCCGCGGGCACGGCTGCGCGCGTGGAGCTACTCCGTCATCCTTCGGGTTGGGTCCGCGATACCGCGCAGCGCCTGCTGGTCGAGTCGGGCGATACCGCCGCCGTCCCAGCCTTACGCCAAGTGCTGAAGTCGGCCGGTGCTACGCAGGCTTTGGCTCGCCTCCACGCGCTTTGGACGCTCGAAGGTTTGAACGCCCTGGACGCCGACACGTTACGCACAGCGATCAAGGATGCGGACCCACAGGTCCGTGCCGCCGGGGTACGTCTTGCGACGCTGGATCTCTTACCCGACCTGATGGCCCTGACGGGCGAGCAGGAAGTCATTGTGCAGGCGCACCTCGCCATTCGTCTGGGCGCCGCTGCTTCGCCCGAAGCGGATGTTGCCTTGGCTAAACTACTCGTGGCTCATGGCCAGAATACGCTGGTCCGCGAAGGCGCCCTTACTGGCATGCGTGGCAAGGAGACCGCCATCGCCAAGCTCGTCGCCGCGCAGGCGACGGCCGCCAACGTGGAAGGTGCCAGCTTCGTCGTCGAAGCCCTCGCCACCTTGGTGTCGCAGTCCGGTAAGGCGGGTCCGATGGAGGACATGTTGAACCTCGCCGCCGCGGTGGGTAATCCGTCTATGCGCTTGGCCCTAGTCCGTGGCCTTGATCGCGGTGGGCGCGACCCGAAAGCTAAGCCGACTAAAGGCACCGCCGCCAGTAAGGTTGCCAAGTTGCTCTGGTTGCCCGCCGAGCCGCCAGCGATGGCGAAGCTCACGGCTGGCCTGACGGACAAGGCTGGCGCCGCCGCTCTGGTGGGCCTCAACGAACGCGTAATGTGGGCAGGTAAGCCTGGCGCGCCGAAGCCTCCCGTGGTCATGCCTTTAACTCCAGTCCAAGCGGCTTCCTTTGAGCGCGGCCGGACGATTTACAACGGCCTGTGTGCGGGGTGCCACCAGCCGCATGGTTACGGCCTCGATGGCTTGGCGCCGCCGCTCGTCGACAGTGAGTGGGTGCTCGGCAAGCCCGACGTCGTCGCGCGCATCGTTATGAATGGACTCGGTGGCCCGGTGAAGGTTGGCAACCGGACGTGGGACCTGAGTATGCCGCCGATGGCGCAGCTCAACGATGAAGACCTTGCCGCTGTCGTGACTTATGTCCGCCGCGAATGGGAGCACACCGCTGCGCCGGTTGATACTAAGTTAGTGAAAGCCCTCCGCGATCAATTCGGCACGCACGTTGCTTGGTCCGCCGACGAACTCCGCCCACCCGCCCCCGCGAAGAAGTGAACGCGAGCGGAGCTCGCGAGGGAATCTTGCGAGGTAGGGTCAGCACTGCGTGCTGACCTAGGGAGTACGGATTACAGAGTACGGAGGTAAAGGGGACTGGTTGGCTGGAGTATGGTTGGCTCGAGGGAAGGTAGGGTTGGCACTGCGTGCTGACCTAGCCTGTGTTCCGTTCGCCGCAGGGCGAACTAGGTAGGGGCACGATTTATCGTACACTCCCTTTCAGGAGGGCGCGGCGAAGCCACGCCCCTACCCGCGGCAGCAGATCCTTCCCCATTACCCTCCGGTTCCCGGCCCCCTTTTACCTCTGTAATCTGCACTCCGTACTCTGTAATCCTGCATGTCAGTACGCAGCCACGCCCCTACCTGTTTTAGAATTTACCTTTGCACAGGCCGTAGGCCGATTTGCACTTTTGCACCTTTGCACCGCTCGTCCCCTCGCTCGCTGCCTCACTCAAAACTAAACTCACTGTCCAAGGACTCGGGGGGCGGGTCGTCGCCGGCGAGGATACCGCGGACGAAGAGTTCGCGGTGCTCAGGGCAGGGACCCAGTCGTCGCAGGGCTTCGATGTGATCCGG
>CAIYAN010000057.1 GCA_903924185.1 uncultured Opitutia bacterium
AGGCGCTGCCGTGCCCGGAACATATTGCGCCGGGATGTGTACCGTGATGGTACGCTTGTAGTCCATCGTGTGCGTCACAACGATGAGTGTCTTCGGGTTCTTGGGGTCGGGCGTGCCGAACTCCTTGCGGGCGATGCCGGGGTTGAAGCGCTGGCAGTCCTTGGAATCCATTTGGAACTGCTGCACCTTGCCTTGCGGCACGCCAGCGATGGCCTTCGTCTCGGGCGCGGCGGTGTAGTCCGGTCCGACGACGTAGTTGCCGTCCACGTTGACGGGAGGCGTCGCACTAGGCTTACCGTCGAGCCGGATGAACGTCGGTGCACCGGGGCCGTCGAAGGCGCGGGTGGGCGGCTGGGCACGCGCTGGGGCCTTGGGTGCCGGGGCTGGCACGGCCTTGGGGGCGTCGGCGGACAGGCCAGCAAGGGGCAAAGCAAGTAAGCCGAAGAGTAGGGAGGCGGGGCGGAGCATGACGAGGAGGGGTATGATTGATTTGGCGTTCCAAGTTGGTGGACTGCAACCCTAAGCGGCGGGAGTGGGCTTGCATGCGTAAGGCCTGTAGGCAGATTGGTCTCACCCCTAAAACCCCATGAAGCACACGTTCCGTTCCCTCCTGCTCGCCGCTACCTTGGCCTCCCCGCTGTTGGCCGCCGACGCCCCTAACTACGCCATCCAGCCAGTCCTGCATCCGGGCACGGAGAAGCGCCACGAGTCCTTTAATGTCATCTCCAAGCAAGGTGCCGCTGAGCTCGTCTTCTTAGGCGACTCCATCACCCACTCGTGGGAAGGCCGCGGTAAGGCCGTCTGGGATAAAACCTGGGCGCCGCTCAAGGCCGCGAATTTCGGCATCAGCGGCGACCGTACCGAGCACGTCCTCTGGCGCCTAGAGCACGGTAATTTTGACGGCCTGAAGCCGAAAGCCATCGTGCTCATGATCGGCACCAATAACACCGGACACCAAGGCCGCCCGCAGAAGGAGATCGATAACGCGGTTTACAAGTGCACCGCCGAGCAGACCGCCGTGGGTATCAAGGCGATTCTGGCCAGTCTCCAGAAGAAGTGTCCGGACGCCAAGATTCTAGTGCTGGGCATCTTCCCGCGCGGTGCCGATAAGAATGATAAGTTCCGCCAGCAGAACGAAGCCACCAACGCGATCATCAAGGGCTACGCCGACGGCAAGAAGGTCTTCTTCCTCGACGTGGGCGACAAGTTCCTCGAAGCCGATGGCACGCTGCCTAAGAGCATCATGCCTGATCTCCTGCACCCGAACGAAAAGGGTTACCAGATTTGGTCCGACGCGATGGAAGTGAAGGTTAAAGAACTCCTCAAGTAAGCCGCAACCCAGTCGACGTAGCAGGCCGCCTTCGGGGCGGCCTGCTTGTTTTAGCGAAGCGGAATCTCGTTCACCGTGTAGTAAGCCTTGGTGTGCAGAAGCGGCTTACCCGCGGCGGAGCGCACGCCGGCGAAGTCAAAGTCATGGATGTGGCCCAACTCAATCTTCTCGAGGGTCAGGCGTACAGAGAGCCCGTCGGCGGAGGGCACGGCCTTGAGGACGCGCGGAGCGGTCTGGTCGACCTCGGGGCTACCATAGCCCCCGTGATAGACGTGCGTATAAGTCGAGACCGCGTAGCTGGCGGGATCGGCGGCGACCTTGGGGTCGACCGGCAACGTAAACGTCAGGAGGAAGCCGTCGGGACGAATATTAATTTCCTTCACCTCGAAAGGCATCACGCCGTTCCAGTCGATGCGCTGTAAGGCAAACGGAGCCGTCCCGCGCACCGGCCATTGCGTGTTGGTCGTGAAACCGCCGGCGATGAGTTTACCTTCCGGGGAGAACTCCACGTTCATGAGGCCGGTCGCCAGGCCTTCGCGGAAGGGGTAGCAGGCGCCTTGCCACACCCCGTTAACTTGCTCGGTAGTGGCGCGAAGAATCAGGCTGAGTGTGTAGTCGCCAAGGAAGAACTGGCCGGCGAACGGACCGAACTTGCCGCCCGTTTGGTCCAGACGGAAGCCCGAGATGGAACGGCCCATCTTGATGTAGGGAAAGCGGACCGCGGGCGGCACGAGCTCGGCCACACGGCCACGTTCGACCGTCATTCGGGAATTACTATTCGGTTTCACGGGTTCCTTGAGATCCTTGGTGAATGCATACCAGTTGTAGCTCGCGGGGTGGCCAAGGAAGCCACCGGGCTTCAGGTGCTTGAGCGAGCAGGAGCCATTCCACGGCCCTTGGCTCTCGATGACGAACATTTCGCCTTGGGCATTAGCCGCAATGCCTGCTGGGCTGCGCAGGCCACTGCAGACGGGAATCATCTGGCCGGTGGGGGTGACCTTGACGGCCCAGCCGCGGAAGAGGTTGTTGGAATTATAGGAACCGCTGAGGCCCAGCGCGACCCACACATTGCCTTCGGGGTCAGGCTTAGACGCGAAGGCAAATTCATGGCCCTCGGCGTAGCCCCAATTATTCGAGAGCGTCTCATAACGATCAGCCACGCCATCACCGTTGAGATCACGGATGCGCATGACCTCGCCGAAGGACGTCGCCAGCATCGCGCCATCGCGCCACGCCAAGGAAAAGATTTCGTCCTGCCCCGTTGCGAAGAGGTGGTAGGTCGGCTTGGGAGGCGAAGCGAACGCCCCGTCGATGAAGTAGATATCCCCGCGGCGTGTGCCCACGGCGAGGCGTCCGTCCGGGAGAACTTCCAAGCCACCTGGACGCATGGGTATCGTCGAGGGGATGGGGATATCCACGATGGGATAATATTTTGCCTCCTCGGTAGCGGTTCCCCACATGGCGCCGAGGTCCTCGGCGAAAGCCAGAGGGGCGAGGGCGAGGGCCGCAAGGGCGAGGCAGTGACGGCGCGTTACCATTGGTATTCGAGGATGAGGGTGGAGGTGCCAGCAGGCAGGTTCAGCGGCAGGAGGAGTTCGCCTTCGCGGACTTGGCCCGCCTGTGTGCCGAGCACGCGGACGGTTAACTTATCGGCTTGGTAGGCTTGCAGTCCGGAGGCCACGACCTTGGTGCCGCACGCGGCGCGGAAGAAGAACGGTGCGGTGTTAGCGGGCGCCGTGAACCGAATGGTCCGACGGAAGAACGTCTGGCCATTCTTGGTGGTTTCGTCTTCGAAAAAGTCATCCACTTTCACTTCGCCGTACTCGTAGTGGAAGGTCGGACGACGCTGGGCATCCAGGTCATAGCCGCGGAACTGATAGCCCAAGTTCTGAGGGAAGCCGTAGGTTGTCTTGCCCTTGGCCGGCCACGCGTCGTCCAACGACTTGAGGCGATGGAAGGGGACGCCCGCAGGGAAGGCGACCATCGAGTCTAAGGCACGGGGCTGGAAGGAGCCGAGGTCGACATTCGCGAATTCGCCCTTCCAGAGCTGGCGGAGTGACATCTCCTCCGAATCGAAGCCGAGGCTGATGCGGCCGGGGTAGCCGACGGCGACGCCGCGGTAACCGATGCTGCTGCGACCGCGGGCCATCTCGGCGACGTCGGTCACACGGATTTCTTTGGACTGACGGGAAAGTCCAATCGGGTTCTTGGCCCGAGTACCGCCTTCGAGGTAGGTCCAGAGCGCTTCAATCTGTTGGGCGGCATCACCGCTCAATACATCAGGACGGAGGGACTGACCGCCCGGCCAGTAGCTTGGCATGATGATGCCGGGGTGGAAGCGTTGGGGTGAACGCATGTAGAGGTGGAACCAATTCTTCTGTAGGCGCGTCGTCGTGTTGACCAAATCGAGCGCCCCAGCTCCTCCGGATTTCTGGCCGTTAAAATCATGGCACGCGATGCAACTGAAACCCTTTTCGCCAATCATCTCATAGCCAGCGTTCTTGGATTCCTGAATATTGCCAACGGTCGGTAGCACGCATTGCTCGAGCTTATCCACCTGGCCGAAGAGAGCCACCAAGGGGCGCATGTTGGTTTCACCGAACTGCGGCATCACCGTTTCGATATAAGGCCTTGGACGTTGGCCCTGCAGCAGGGCGCCTTCCAGGCCGGCGGTCGTCAACTTAGCACCGACGTCCGATAGGGGTGGCGGCAAGCGCCCTTGGTCACCGAGGGCAGGGGCGGTGCTGGTGAAGAGGGCGTTACGCTCTGGCGCGATGCCGCCGAGGCCGCGGCGATCGTGGCAAGCGATGCAGTTTAAGCGTGTCAGCTCGGTGTGGAGCGTCTGCTCGGGCGTCAGTACCGTCGTCACGCCTTGCTTGAGCGCTGCGCGAATCCAGGTCACCTGTTCGGCGGAAAGGTCAAAGCGAGCCCCACTAGTGGATTGGGGGTCTAGGCAGCCACGCGTTACATTCGCCATCGTTAATGCCACCGCTGGGGCGCTCGCAGGCGCACCGACGTCATTATGGCAACTCACGCAACCGAGTTGCGAGAACTTCTGGCGACCCTGAGTGGCTAATTGGGCGTCGACGATTGGACGGCTAAATGCGGGGAT
>CAIYAN010000058.1 GCA_903924185.1 uncultured Opitutia bacterium
ATGTAGACGGTCCCTACCGGATCGGCCTCGGTGCCGCCGGCTGGACCCGCGTAACCGGTTACAGACAAAGCGTAGTCTGATCCAAATTTCTCCGCGGCCGCGGTCGCCATGGCGGCAGCGCACTCAGCGGAAACAGCGCCATGCTGGGCGAGGATCGACTCAGGGATACCCAAGATGTTCATCTTCGCGTCATTACTGTAGCAGACCGCCGAACCAGCGAAGACTCTGGAGGCCCCGGCAACGTCGGTGAAGGCGTTCGCCAAGAGGCCGCCGGTGCACGACTCCGCCAAGGCCACGGTCTTTTCGAGCGAGCGGAGGTGTTCGACCACGATGGTCGCCAAGCAGGAATGGCCGGTGCAGACGAAATCGTTGCCGACGGCATCGCGCACTTTACGGGCAACGGCGCAAAGGTCATCGGCCGTAGCACCACTACCGCCAGAGGCGATGCGCGCGTCGACTACGCCGGTGTGCGTGCCAAAGGTAAGCACCATACCAGGAGCGAGCAAAGGGCGGACTTTCTCTTCCAAGGGGACCGCACCGATACCGAAAGTGCGCACCTGGACATACGCCTCACCTTGGCAGGCGCAACCAATGGTCCGCAAACGCGGCACGACCTGCGCTTCAAACATCGGGCGAAGTTCTAAGAGGGGACCAGGTAACATCACTAACGCCGTCCGGCCTTGATGGAAGAAGACGCCCGGGGCGGTGCCGCGGCTATTCGGTAGGCTTTCGCCGCCGGCAGGGACTGCGCATTGACTCAGGTCTGCGGCAGATACTGTGCGGCCGATTAAGCTGAAGCGCTCACGCAAGGCCACTTCCGCCGCCGGAACGTGCTGCAACTTCACGCCCATGGCCGTCGCCAAGGAAGCGCGCGTTTTGTCATCGGACGTCGGGCCAATGCCACCCGTCGTCACGATGAGGTCATACTGGCCCCAAGCGGCTGCGAGGGTAGCCGCGATTTCTTCCGCTTTATCGCGGACGACCATCGAACGGGTAATCGGCAGGCCACGGCGGGCCAGTTGCTCTCCCAGCCAAACGAGGTGCCCATTCTCCCGAAGGCCATCCAGCAGTTCATCCCCAATATTAAGGACCAGAACCTGGCGTGGGAGATTAATACAGGTTTCCATTTGCGGGGCGGGAGCAGAAGAGCAGGATTAAGAGAGTCTTTCAAAAATGCAAACTGATCGGGAAGAACTTTCGCCCAAAGCGAAGGCGCGCCGCGCCCCTCGCACTCCCGGGGTATACCTCATGAAGGACGCCGCTGGGCTGGTGGTCTATGTCGGCAAGGCCAAGGACCTCCGGCGACGCCTAGACTCCTATTTCGTGACCGCCAGCCGGCTCGCCCCCAAAGTCGCCGCCATGATGGAACGGGTCCGGGACCTCGAATGGCACGAGGTCCGCACCGAAACGGAGGCCCTTTTACTGGAGGGGAAGCTCATCAAGCGCTGGCGACCGAAGTGGAATATCCTCTTTCGCGACGATAAGCAGTTCCCGCAAATCCGAGTCGACCTCGCCGACCCCATCCCCCGCTTCCGGATTGTCCGAGCCCGCACGACCGAGGCCTGCCGCTACTACGGGCCGTTCCCACACCAACAAGCGGTCCGCCGGACGCTCACCGAGATGCGCAAGCAGTTCGGGATCATCCTCGCCGAAGCGACCCCCACCCTCCTGCCCGATGGTCGCTGGCGACTCTTCGACGACGCCCGCGCCGAAATTCAAAAATTCCCGAATGAGGTCACGGTGGAAGACTACGCCGAACGCGTTCGCCTGGCTTGTGACTTCTTGGAGGGCAAGGTCGCCGACTGGACCACCCAAGTGGAAGCGGACATGCGCAAGGCCGCCGAGGAGCGGGACTACGAGACGGCGGCGAAAATGCGCGACTTACTCGATGCACTGACGCGCACGAGCGAGAAGTCCCGCCGCTTCCTGCGTGATAACCCCCTGCCCCGCCGTGATGAATCCAGTGCGCTGACCGAACTGGCCACGCGGCTCGAACTCGTCGGACCGCCGAACACCATCGAGTGTTTTGATATCTCGCATATCTCCGGCACGCTGGCCGTCGCGTCCATGGTCCGCTTCGTCGATGGGCGCGCGGAGAAGAACGGCTACCGCCGGTTCAAAATCAAGACCTTCGAAGGCAACGATGACTTCCGCTCCATGCAAGAGGTGGTCGGAAGACGCTACACGCGCCTCCACGAGGAGCACCGCGCCTTCCCAGAACTCGTCATCATCGACGGCGGCCTCGGCCAGGTCGGCGCCGCACTGGCAGCCTTCAAGGAACACAACCTCGTGCCACCGCCGCTCATCGGTCTCGCCAAGCGCGAGGAGACCATCGTCTTCCCCGACGGCCGCGAGCTAAAGTTACCGCGGCACGACGTCGGGCTCGCTCTACTCATGCGCGTCCGCGATGAGGCGCACCGGTTCGCGAACGATTTCAACGCAGACCTCCGCAGCCGTAAGCTGCGCGAATCCATCCTCGACGAAATGCCGGGGTTAGGACCCAAGCGGCGCGACGCCCTGCTGGCCGCCTTCGGTAGTATCCAGAAGCTACGTAAAGGTACCGCCGAGGAAATGGCCGAGGTCGGTGGCGTCAGCACGAAGCTGGCAGCCGACATCGTCGAGTTTCTCGCGAAGCGCGTTTAAGATGCCGTCGCTACCGTCCGAAGCATCCAAGCGACCGGCGGCGATGTCTCCTTTGACCTCCACCGCCGTCTTACCGACGTCATAGGCGGTGTAAGCGAGCAGGCCACCTTCGATCGCTCCCCCGGCTATGGTAGCGCAGCGGCGCTCCAAAAAAGCCATTGTCTGTCTCACGGCTTATCTGATTTTCCAGTAATAAGGAATTGGCCGGACTTTATCTTACCAAAGACGTTTGTCCTCAGCGTTATATCATCAGACCGGTCAAATTCCCGAACAAATTGCCTAAGTCTAGATGGGAGTTCAATGTCCCATCTAAATGCAATTACGCACAATTCCTCCTGAAATCCAGCAAGCTCGTTAAGCGCGTCCGAGGCTTCCTCGATACACGAATAGGCACTTATTCGGGCTAAATTCTCATCCAGAAGCACCGTCAACGCATCAGCCGCATGACGCTCTAACTTCCCTGAAGTTACATCAATTAACACACCTTTTATGTTACAACTGTTCATTTCTTTCATTTGGTTGGTTGAATGTGCCAGACCTCTTTTGTAGTTGGATTATAAACCATCTCCCACCCGATTGCTTCATACCGCAAAAATCCGGCCTTAGATGCATCAGGCGTCCCCTTTACTCCCGATGCAAGTATTTCTTTGGCCACTAGCGACGGCGCACCTCTCCCAGTACTCCAAAGTTTTTTATAGTAATACTCGCTGAATCTAAAACCACTAACTTCGTAATATCCGTCCTTTAGGACGGCTACTGTTGCATCATCGAATGACCTGCTCGCACTAGCATCTAGGTTGCTAGCGGCACCAAACGCTCTAGCTTCGGTCGCCTCTCCAGCCACCTTGCTAGCAGCGCCTGAGGCCGCCCCGCCGACGACCTTACTGGCGCCGACACCACCGATAATCGTGCCCGTCAATCCACCGACCTTACTGGCGGCGGCATCTAAGCGGCCGGCGGCGATGTCTTCTTTTACCTCCACCGCCGTCTTGCCGGTATCGTAGG
>CAIYAN010000059.1 GCA_903924185.1 uncultured Opitutia bacterium
CCACGCCCCGGCGGGCGCACCCGCGCGTTGCACCGATGGTTGTCCTGTGGCCAGCCAGTGCCCTTACGATGCACACCGCTACGCCCAACCCGAAGGCCGCCGCTGGCTGGGCATGGTCTATGATCGCGCGAAGGAAGCCACAGACGAAGAGGTCTTCTCGTGGCTCCGCACGAGTCCCTGGGGACGCTGCGCCTTCCGCTGCGATAACGACGTCGTCGACCATCAGGTGCTGGCGCTGAAATTTACGGGCGAGGTGACTGCGACCTTCACGATGACCGCTTTCGACGATGGCCGTCAGCTGGAGATTTTTGGGACTAAAGGCGTCCTGCGCGGTGGCGCCTTCGTTAAAAAGCACTTGGGCTGTGATTTGGTCTTCACGCCGCACGGCTGGAATCAAACCGCAGAGAAAATCACCGTGGAGACGCCCACGGGCGGGTATGCCGGCCACGGCGGTGGCGATGCGGGGCTGATGGCGACGCTCCACGCCGAGCTGACGGGAGCCGATGCCTCCGCGCTGCGCACCTCGCTAGAGGTTTCGATTCAAAGCCACCGCATGGCCTTTGCGGCGGAAACTTCCCGCAAAGAAGGCCGCACCGTGGTCATTGAGACCTCGGCCGGCTAAAGACTTCCACCTTGGCGCCCCCTTGGGGATTCGAACCCCAGTTACCTCAATGAAAACGAGGTGTCCTGGACCGGGCTAGACGAAGGGGGCTTCCGGTGGAGAGACGGAACTTACGGACCGGCACCCCTTGGTCAAGTTTTTAGGCGAAGGCACAAAAAAGGGGTGCGCCGAACGACGCACCCCTAATTTATAGGGTTTTGGGCCGATTTCTTAGAAGCGCTTACGGTAGCCCGCATTCACGCCGAGCGAGTTACCGTTACCCTGTTCGTAGGACAAACCAATCGAGAAGGTGGAATTCTCATCCGGTCCGAAGTTTAGGGACGGGCTAACATAGAACCCCGAACCGGCGCTCACGCGCAAGCTGGAGGCGTAAGTCGTGTTGATACCCGTCGCGTTCGTGGACGTGAAGTCCCCAAACTCACCCGAGAGCTGCTTCACGTAGCCGATGTCCATGGACAGACGGTAGCGCCAATCGCCACGACCCTCTTCCCACACGTGGTGGAAGCCGGTGCCCACGCGCACCGAAGCCTGGGAGGTCGACCCAGAAGTGACCGTCATCGCGTCGGCCTGTCCGGATTCGTCCATACTCGACAGCTTGGTCGAAGCATACTGCACGCCGATGAAAGGCGTGATAAAGGTATCGGCCGACTTCAGCGCAATGACAGTCCCCAGGCGACCCCACACGCCATAGGTCAAGGCGCTCGGCGACGACGCGTTCGTGTTGCCAGAACCAATCACAGAGTCGCGGGTAACCTCTGACGATAAGTGCGAAACGGAGACGCCCGCATCGAGGGAGAGTTGCCCACGCATCGCGACCGTGCCGACATAGGCATTGGCAGCGAAGCCATTCCCCGAAGCACTGGTGGAGGTGTCACTCGAGAGCGAGAAGTGCTGAGCGGTCAGGGCTAAGCCAGCGATACCATCGACACCCACCTGGGTGGTGAAGCCAGCGGTGACGCCATAAGTCGTCGCCTTATTCTGGAGCTCTCCAGAGGCGCCGACGGTGGCCTTGCCGCCGATGGTGTCGACGTACCACTCGTTGGAGAGAATCGTCAGGCTGGAGCGGTCAAAGCGACGGAGTTCGAGGCGACGGGCGGCGTTGGTGATGTTCTGCTGGAAGAGCGTGCCTGCGGCCGTGACGGTACCAGCGGCACCGTACGGGGTAAGGTTGTCGAGGGCCGTCTGCAGGCCCACGTCGCTGAGGATAGCTAAACCTCCACCGACCGCATTGTAGCTCGCGGCCGGCGTAGAACGGTAGACGTCATCGGCCGTACCGAGCA
>CAIYAN010000060.1 GCA_903924185.1 uncultured Opitutia bacterium
CACGGCCATCGGCCACTTCGGTAACGCCGCCATCTTCACGGGCCGTAAGCTCAAGTTCGACGCCGCCACCGGTAAGTTCAACGACGATACCGCCACGGGCATGCTCTCGCGCGAGCTGCGCAAGCCTTGGTCGCTGGAGAAACTTTGAGCCGACGCGCCCTCATCATCATCGGAGCCCTCGTCTTAGCCGTCGGGGCTTGGGTGCTTTCGTTCCGGCAACTGGATAAGAAGTGGCAGACCAAGCCGTTGAGCCCGACGAAACGGGTCGCCGCCCGCTCAGCGCAGCCGCTCAACCTGCAGGCCGCGACGGCTAGCGGCAAGACCGTGGCCGAAGTCTGGGCGGAGTTCCAAAAGAACGGCCCGCCCGAGTTGACGCCGGCGCAAATCAACGACTACGTCGATTCCTGCGGACGCGATGCTCAAAGCCTCATCGTGGCTGCGCGCCTCTCCGGTGACTTAGAGTTCCTCCAAGAGGCCGCCCTCGCCTACCCCGAGAATCCTCTCGTGCAGTTAGAAGTCGCGCTCAGCCCGAGTGCCACGCCCGAAGAACGCCGCGCCGCCCTCGAAGCCTTCAAAGCCGTCAGCCCCGACAACGCCCTAGGCGATTACTTGAGCGCGCACCTGTCGTTCACTGAAGGTAAGTATGGTGAAGCCGCTAACGGGCTCCTCGCTTCGCTCGACCACGGCACGCTGGCGGACTTCTCCGAGCAGATTATGGCGGGCACCGAACAGGCCTACCTCAGCGCCGGCCAAGACCCGCTGAGCGCCCAGCTCGCCGCGATGGCAGGCCTCACGCGTCCGACGCTCGCACCCATGCGTGAGGTCTCGCGGCACCTCGATAGTTTGAAGGACGAGTTCATCAAAGCCGAAGATTACGACGCCGCACACCCGACGGTGCTCGTCGGGCTCGACCTCGGCCAGAAGATGCAAAGCCAAGCGCCCTACCTCATCGATCAACTCGTGGGGATGTCGATTGAACGCAGTTTCCTCGAGCAACTCGACCCACTGACCGCCACGGGTGGCAATGGCCAGACCGCGGGCGAACGGCTGGCCGAACTCGAAGCCAAGAATGCGGATATCAAAGCCACGACGTCCGCTTTTAGCGAAACCTCACTGAAGATGGACGCCGCCGCCTCCCAGGAATACTTCAAACGCGTCCGCCGGGACGGCGAACTCAGCGCCATGAAGTGGGTGTTGGCGAGGTAACGTTAGGGGATGGGGGATAGAGGATAGGGGGTAGGGGTTGGGGGATAGGGGACGCGATGGGGGATGGGAGTTAGGGGACGCGATTGGGGATAGGGGGTTGGGGTTAGGGGATAGGGGTTGGGAGGGCGGTTCCACCCCAAAACATAAAGACCGCCCGGGTGGGCGGTCTGTTCTGATTGCTTCCGGCGCGGTAGGTCGCTTAATGAGCCGACTACGGGGAAGAAGTGTTACGGTAGCACAGCGGTCTCCAAATCCGCGGGCGTGGGTTCGACTCCCTCCTTCCCTGCCAATTTCGTCGGGCGTTTAGTAACGATAATTATCCGGCTTGAAGGGGCCATTCGCCTGCACGCCGATATAAGAGGCCTGCTCCTTCGAGAGCTTGGTCAGCTTAGCGCCGAGCTTACCGAGGTGTAGACGAGCAACTTCTTCGTCGAGGTGCTTGGGGAGAACCACGACGCCAGGCTTGGCCGTGGCGCGCGTTTCCCAGAGGTGCAGCTGAGCGAGGACCTGATTAGTGAACGACGTCGACATCACGTAGCTCGGGTGGCCGGTGGCGCAGCCGAGGTTCACGAGGCGACCTTCGGCCAGCATGTAGAGCTGGCGGCCATCCTTAAAGGTATAGCGGTCAACCTGTGGCTTGATGGTGTCCTTCTTCGCGCCCTTGAAGGCGTTGAGGCGGGTCACCTGAATTTCGTTATCGAAGTGGCCGATGTTACAGACGATGGCCTGGTCCTTCATCTTGGTCAGGTGCTCGAGGGTGATGATGTCCTTATTGCCCGTCGCCGTGACGTAAATATCCGCCGTCCCGAGGGTGTCCTCGACGGTGACGACACGGTAGCCTTCCATCGCGGCTTGTAACGCACAGATGGGGTCGATTTCGGCAATCTGGACGGTGGCACCGAGGCCACGGAGCGACAGGGCCGAACCCTTGCCGACGTCGCCATAGCCCATGACGAGGGCCACCTTGCCCGCAATCATGACGTCGGTCGCACGCTTGATGCCGTCGACGAGCGATTCGCGGCAACCATAGAGGTTATCGAACTTCGACTTCGTGGCAGTGTCGTTGACGTTGATGGTCGGGACGAGCAAGGAACCTTCTTCGAGCATGCGGTAAAGACGCTTCACGCCGGTGGTGGTCTCTTCCGAGACGCCCTTCCAGCTCTTCACGACCTTATGCCAGTGGCCCGGCTTCTCTTTGGCGACCTTCTTGAGCAGGTTCTTGATGATCTGCTCTTCCTCGGACTCGGACTTCGTGTTGACCCACTTGGAGCCGTTCTCGAGTTCGTAGCCCTTGTGGATAAGGAGCGTGGCGTCGCCACCGTCGTCGACGATGAGCTCAGGGCCGTCACCGTTGGGCCAGGTGAGCGCGCGCATGGTGCACTCCCAGTATTCTACCAGCGTCTCACCCTTCCAGGCGAAGACCGGCACGCCGGCCTTGGCAATCGCCGCCGCCGCATGGTCCTGCGTGGAGAAGATATTGCAAGAGGCCCAGCGCACGTCGGCGCCGAGATCGGCAAGCGTCTCGATGAGCACGGCCGTCTGGATGGTCATGTGCAAGGAGCCGGCGATACGCACGCCCTTGAGCGGCTGCTTCTTGCCGTACTTAGCGCGCAGGGCCATGAGGCCGGGCATTTCGTGCTCGGCGACTTGGAGTTCCTTGCGACCCCATTCAGCGAGGCTGAGGTCGGCAACTTTGAAATCAGTGAATTTTTTGGCCATTGGTGTGAGGAGTGATAATTGAGGTGAAAGGACGGGCGCTTAGGCGTGGAGGGCCTTGAGGAAAGCGGGGAGCTTCGTGGTCGTTTCCCAGGGCAAGCCCTGCTTACCGAAGTGGCCGTAGTGGGTCGACGCGCGGTAGATCGGACGACGGAGATCGAGTTGACGGATAATCTCGGCCGGGTTGAAGCGGAAGACCTTCTGCACCGCGGCGAGAATCTGGGCGTCAGACAACGTCCCTGTGCCGAAAGTGTCGAGGTGCAGGCTGGTCGGCTCCGGGTGGCCAATGGCGTAGGCGAACTGGAGTTCGCAGCGTTCAGCGGCACCCGCGGCGACAATGTGCTTAGCGACCCAGCGGGCCATGTAGGCCGCCGAACGGTCGACCTTGGTCGGGTCCTTGCCCGAGAAAGCGCCGCCACCGTGACGGCCCATGCCGCCGTAGGAGTCGACGATGATCTTACGACCAGTCAGGCCGCAATCGCCCTGCGGGCCACCCACGACGAAGCGACCCGTGGGGTTGATAAGGTATTCGGTCTTCTTGCCGACGAGAGCCTTCGGGAGGATCTTCTGGATGACCTGCTCGATGCAGAACTTTTCAATCTGGCGGTGCGATACGTCGGCCGTGTGCTGCGTCGAAATAACGACGTTCTCAATCGCGACGGGGCGACCATCTTCGTAGCGGACGGCGACCTGCGATTTGCAATCGGGGCGGAGCCACTCGGTGCCCTTGGCGCCAGACTTACGCAGGCGGGCGAGCTCGCGGTTGAGTCGGTGGGCGAACATAACCGGCGCGGGCATGAACTCAGGCGTCTCGGTCGTCGCGTAGCCGAACATGATGCCTTGGTCACCCGCACCCATCTGGGCGTGCTTCTTACCTTCAGCCTTACGCGCATCCACGCCTTGGGCGATATCGGGCGACTGCTTCGTGAGCAGGTTGGTGAAGAAAATCTTATCGGCGTGGAAGACGTCGTCGTCGTTAACGTAGCCAATCTCGCGGATGGCGGCGCGGACCACTTCCTCGAAGTTGACCTTGGCCTTGGTGGTGAGTTCGCCAGCGATGACGACATGGTCACTCTTGACCAAGGTCTCGCAAGCGACGCGGGAGAAACGGTCCTGCGCGAAGCAGGCGTCGAGGACGGAGTCGGAGATCGAGTCGGCCACCTTATCGGGGTGACCCTCACCGACGGATTCGGAGGAGAACGTGAAGGAAGCAGCGCGTGCCATAAGGTTAGGGAAACAAAAGGGGAATCGGCCTGAAGGCAAGTGAGCATCTAAATATCCTGATAGGAAGATACGTCATAGGCTGCCCGCTGGGCAGCCTAGGGGATAGGGGGGAGGGGGTAGCGGATGGGGGAAAGGGGAAAGTAGGGGTTGGGGGTTGGGAAAACAAAAGGGACAACGTCCGGATTAATCATCCCCTATCCCCTCTTGGCTCCCCATCCCCCACCCCCTAACCCCAATCCCCTATCCTCTTAAAACAAAAAGGGCGCCCGCAGGCGCCCTTGAGGGGTCAGAGTTTGACCGGCTTAACCGCCGATCGCCTTGAGGGAGGCGAGGTAGTCGATCATAGCACTGAACTCCTCGGCAGTGAGACCCGCGGCGAGGCCTTCCGGCATCATCGACTTGGTGTCATGACGTTCGTTGCGGATATCGGCGCGCTTCAGCTTAGTCACCTGGCCAGCGACATTGCGGAGCGTGATGACGCCGTCGGCTTCCCCGGTGACGAAGCCCATCTGCTGGGAATCATCCTTCATCTGGTAGATGAACGTCTGGAAGCCTTGGGCTACCACCTTGTGCGGCTGCAACACGGACTCCACGAGGTAGTCGCGCGAGAACTTGGCGCCGGCAGCACCGAGGTAAGGTCCCTTCTGCTCGGCCGCTAGATCAATCGAGTGACAAGCCACACACCCCTGCTGGGTGAAGAGCTTCTGGCCGAGCTTGAGGTTACCCTTACCCTTCAGGCCCGCGGCCGTCGCGTCGGCGAGAGAGAGCTCGGCGAGGCGCTTCCCTTTGTGTTGGGCGGCAGTCTTACCCGCTTCGCGAGCGGCCTTGGCGGCGTTGATGAGGATTGTATTGTCACCGCCGATGGCGGCGTCGATGGCCTTATCAAAACCGTTCAAGCCCAAGTCGGAGATCGCCAGGAAGAAGCCGATGTCGCGCGGGTTCTTATCAATCTCGGCCTGCACGGCCTTCTTCTGCGCTTCCTTGGTCAACGGACTGCTCAACACCGTGAGAAGCGAGCGCCAGAGGATGCGGGAGTTGGCGTCTTCGGCCTTATTGGCGAGGGCTCGGAGCTGCTTCACTTCGTTACCACGCTGGCCGTCGTTGACGAAGTCGTTGATGGCCTGATCGACGCCAGAGGGGGCGCCCTTTTCCTTCAACCAACCGGCGAGCACCTGCACGCGCGGGGCAATAGCATCGTTCCCTTCGAGCTTGGAGAGCGCCTTATAGCAATCAAAGCGCTCATTCCAAGGACGCTTGGCGGATAGCGCGGCATCGATGAGGAGAGCCACATCGGCCGGACGCAACGTCTGCGAAGCCATGGCGAGGCGAATTGGGTCAAGGCCTTCGAGTTTGAGCGTGGTCACCGCGATGCGGTTCTTCGCGAGGACTTCGAGGACGGCCATGCGGAGGTTGCCCGGGAGCTTAGCGTAAGCGGCTTCGATGGCGGCCTTGATGCGCGGGGTGGCTTCCCACTCAGCAGGAATGAAGTATGGGCCACGGTCATCCGGACGGGTGCTCCACCAATCCTTATAGTTCCAAGGCTTCTCAACGTGGTAGAGGCGCGCGAGGGCACCGATGGCGCCAGCACGGAGGTCGGCATCACCCGTGGTGCTAAGGGCGATGAGGCCGTCCACCGAGTCGTTGGTGTGAATCAGCTGCAAGGAGCGGAACGCAATGTAGCGCTTCGCTGGATCCTTGGCCGCTTCGACGATGGGCTTAGCATGGCCGAGATGACCGAGGGCGGCGATGGCCGTATGCGGGAGGCGGTAGTGCGCGCCTTCCTCGACCTTGGATTCGTCGACCGGCCAGGTGGAGGCGGCGTCGACGATCGCACCCGCAGCATCCTTGGCCCCGAGGCGCTGGAGGCCGATGAGGGCCTGCAGACGGACGCGTGGGTTGGCATCCTTGAGTCCATCGAGGAACGGCTGAACGGGGACGCCCGCGATTTCGGAAGTACGGTCAGCGAGGGCGCGGAGGGCAAACTCGCGGAC
>CAIYAN010000061.1 GCA_903924185.1 uncultured Opitutia bacterium
CACGGTGAAGTCCAAGGACGCCCAGAACGCCGTCGATTCAATCCTCGCGGGCACGCCGGTCGCCATCGAACTCACGAAGCCCATGGGCTGCTCGACCAAGTGGCGCGAAAAGAAGGCTGGCCATGACGCCAAGCACGAAGGTTGGGCCAAGACCCCAGTCACCGTTGAATCCATTGATGCCGCCGGCCTCGCTAAGCTCCGCGCCAACACCTCTAACAAGTACCGCCTCATCAACGTCTGGGCCACCTGGTGCGCCCCCTGCGTCCAAGAGTTCCCTGACCTCGTGGAGATCTCCCGTCAGTTCGACATGCGTGACTTCGAATTAGTCTCCGTCAGCCTCGATAAGCCGGCGGATAAAGCCAAGGCCGAGGCCTTCCTCTTCAAGCAGTCCGCGGGCATGAGCAAGAAGGTTGAGAATACCGTAAAGAAGGAAGGCCGTACTACGAACAGCTACCTCTTTACTGGCAGTAACGACGAGCTGACCGCTTCGCTCGATAAGGATATGCCTGGCCCCATCCCGCACACCATCTTGGTCGCCCCCGGCGGCGAGATTGTCTGGCGCCATAATGGCGTCATCAACCGGATGGACGCCGTGAATGCGATTCTGGATCGGATGAATCGCTTCTACGCGCCGACCCTGGCCAAGTCGTCAGCGCCGGCCAAGAAGTAAGGCGAAAATGCCTCGTGGTAGGGTTGGCACTGCGTGCCAACCTAGCCGCGCCTGTTGGGGTCTGGCTTCAGCACGTTCACGTGATGGTGCCTGACCCCTTTCGGACAGGCGCTTCGCCCCCTTGTCTCTTTCGCGGGCTCCGCCCGCGGGTAGGGGCAAGGCTTTGCCTTGCACTCCGCAATAGGAGGGCGCGGCAAAGCCACGCCCCTACCTTTTTATGAGACGCCTAGGACCGCACGCAGTGTTGGTCCTATCTGATGGCTAGGACGCATTTCCTTTCCATCGACTTGGTGAGTCTCTAGAAGAAGTCCTATGGGCGTACCCCCGCTCCTTTTGTCCCTCTGTCTTCAGGCCATCGTTGTCCTGCTCGCTTGCCGCGTGGCCGGATGGATCGCTGAGCGCTTAGGCCAGCCCTCGGTGGTGGGGATGATGATCGCGGGGGTACTGCTCGGGCCGTCCTTACTGGGAGCGCTTTGGCCAGCCGAACAGCTATGGCTGTTCCCGACCTCGACGCGCGACGCACTGAAGTTCTTGGCGGAACTCGGCGTGGGCGGGTATTTGTTTTGCATAGGTTTGGATTTCGACTTGGCGCAAGTTCGCCAGCGGAGCCGCTTGACCCTAGCGGTGGCGGCGGCGGGCGTACTGGTGCCGTTCTGCTTGGCGATACCGTTGGCCCTTGCCACGCAGAATATCCCGGGCTGGTTCGCGGGTGAAGCCACGTTAGGCCAGCAGATACTCTTTCTGGGCGCAGCACTCTCGGTGACTGCGTTCCCGATGCTCGTGTGGATTGTCCGTTCGAAAGGCTTGGCGGATTCCCCGATGGGGACGGTGGCCATTTCGGCGGGTGCCATCGGGGATGCCTTTGCTTGGGTCATTCTCGCGGTCGTCCTCGCGTCCTTTACCGGCTCCCCGCTTGTCGTCGTCCAATGCCTGGCTGGGGGCATTGTAATCGTCGCGATGGCGCGTTACCTGGTACCGCGCCTCTTGGCGGGGCTCTCTGCCGAGTGTGATCGCCGGAAGGCGTTGACGCCGGCAGCAGTGGTGGCGGTCGCCGCGCTCTTCGCCGCGTTCGTAGCGCTTAGCACTTGGTGTGGGATGCATGCGGTCTTCGGGGGCTTTCTCTGTGGGTTGGCGTTGCCGCGGGGGGAACTGACTCGCGGCCTTCGGCGCATCGAGCCGGGGATTGCCATGTGGCTGTTGCCGTTCTTCTTTGCTTTTTCTGGCCTGCAGACACGCCTGGACCTACTCATCTCACCGTCGGCGCTCTGGCTCTTAGCCTTGGTCCTCTTGGTCGCGCTCCTCGGTAAGGGTGGGGCGTGTTGGGTCGCTGCGCGCTGGGCGGGCTTGCCAGCGGCGGAGGCTGCCGGGGTTGCCTCGCTCATGAATGCCCGAGGACTCATGGAGCTGATCCTCTTGAACGTGGGCGTCCAAGCCGGACTCGTTGGCCCGGTTCTCTTTTCCGTGCTGGTCGTCATGGCGGTTGTCACGACCCTCTTAGCCGGACCGCTATTTGAGTGGACCTATGGCCGACGGGCTCGAAAAGCCGGAGGGATGGGGAAGCTATAGGATATAGGGGGTAGGGGGTAGGGGCTGGGGGGGAGGGGGTAGTGGGAAGGGGATGGGGGTGGGGGGGTCTTAGGAGCGCAGGGGGTGCTGTCCCTAGCGTGCCAAACAAAAGACCCCGGCGGATGCCGGGGTCGTGTTCGTTACTGGTGTGAGTCTTAGGACTGCTTGACCTTGACCCACTGCTTCGTGCGGGCGGACTCGAGGACCGCGTCGCAGACGTACTGGGTACCGAGGGCGTGACGGAAGTCCGGGTAGGCCTTGGGAGCCGTAGGATCGTCGAGGCTCTTGAGGAACTCAGCAAGGGCGTGGGTGAAGGAGTGCTCGTAACCGAGGCAGAGGCCCGGGACCCACCAGTTGCCCGAGTATGGATGGTCGCCATCGGACGTGTGGATGCTGGCCCAACCGCGACGGTCGCCCGGCACGGCGTGGTCGAAGTAGTTAAGGCGGTTGAGGTCATGGAGGTCCCACTGGAGTGACTTGTGTTCGCCATTGATTTCGAACGTGTAGAGCGCCTTGTGGCCACGAGCGTAGCGTGTGGATTCGAACTGGGCGATCGAGCCGTTGGCGAAGCGACACAGGAAGATGGCCGCGTCGTCGATGGTGACCGCTTGCTTCTTGCCCGTGGCGGTGTGGACGCGCTCCTTGATGAACGTCTCGGTAATCGCGGAAACTTCGGTGATCTCACCGTTGATCCAGCGAGCCGTGTCGATGCAGTGTGCGAGCAAGTCGCCCGTCACGCCCGAGCCGGCGGAAGCCGCGTCGAGGCGCCAGAGACCAGCGCCGCCCTGTGGGAGGTCGGTTGAAATGGTCCAATCCTGGAGGAAGTTGGCGCGGTAGTGGAACACCCGACCGAGCTCGCCGGCTGCGACGATGTTCTTGGCCAACGTCACGGCGGGGAGGAAGCGGTAGTTGTACCAGACGAGGTTCGGGAGGCCCGACTTCTCGACGGCAGCGACCATCTTCTCGCCTTGCTCACCGTTGAGGGCGAGGGGCTTTTCGCAAAGGATCATCTTGCCGTGCTTGATGCACTCCAAGGCGATCTCGGCGTGCGAGTCGTTGGGCGTGCAGATATCGACGGCGTCGATGTCGTCGCGAGCGACGAGCTTGCGCCAATCCGTTTCGTAGGAGGCGTAGCCCCACTTTTCCGCGAAGTCCTTGACCTTGGCTTCGTCGCGACCGCAGACGGCCTGGCGGACGACATGGTGACCAGCAGTCACCTTATCCTTAGGGAAGAAGTGGCCGACTTGGGAGTAGGCGTTGGAGTGGGTGCGGCCCATGAAGCCGTAACCGATGAGACCGATGCGAACGGGTTTAGACATGTTGCGAGGGGGTAGGGGAGGGGGATAGGGGATGGGGCGAGAAAGCTTAGAGGGCCTTCTTCACCTTCACCATCGCGGAGAGGATGGTGTTCCAGGTCTTGGGGTTCTCGAGGATGGCGTTCGGGAACATGCAACCATCCCAGCAGATGTGGTGCATGCCGCGATCGGC
>CAIYAN010000062.1 GCA_903924185.1 uncultured Opitutia bacterium
CGTCTGCGGGTTAAATTCGGTCGAGTGCGCATCCTTGAGGCCGAGGACGTGTCGGGCAAATTCAATGACGGTGATCTGCATGCCGAGGCAAAGTCCGTAGAAAGGAATTTTCCGTTCGCGGGCGAAACGGGCGGCGATGATTTTGCCTTCGATGCCGCGGTTACCAAACCCTCCGGGGACTAAGATGCCGTCGAGGCCTTCGAGTTGCGCAGTGCCCTTCGTCTCGAGGTCTTCGGCGTCGATGCGCACGATTTCAACGGCCGCTTCGTTCGCAATGCCGCCGTGCACGATGGATTCGTAGACCGACTTATAAGCATCCTGGAGTTCGATGTATTTACCGACGACGCCGACGCGCACATGGTGCTTCGGCTCGAGGAGACGGCGGACGATTTCGCGCCACGGCGCGATGTCGATGGGGCCGCATTGCAGGCCGAGGCGCTTGACGACCACATCATCAATCCGTTGTTCGGCGAGCTGCATCGGGAGCTCGTAGATGGAGTGCTCAACGTCGCGGCATTCGAAGACGGCGTCGAGGCCGACGTTGCAGTAAAGCGAGAGTTTCTGGCGGTTTTCTTCGCCAATCGGGCGGTCGGTCCGGCAGACCAGGAGGTCGGGCTGGATGCCGATTTCACGCAGTTTGGCGACGGATTGCTGAGAGGGCTTGGTCTTCAGTTCGCCAGCGGCTTTAATGAAAGGCACGAGCGTGCAATGCAGGAAGACAACGTTCTCCCGGCCGGCGTCGTGTTGGAATTGGCGGAGGGCTTCGAGGAAGGGCAGACCTTCGATGTCGCCGGTGGTGCCGCCGATTTCAGTGATGAGAACGTCGACGCCATCGCCCCCTTTGAGGATGCGGTCTTTGATTTCGTTCGTGATGTGCGGGATCACCTGCACGGTCTTGCCGAGGTAGTCACCGCGCCGTTCTTTTTGGATGACAGTTTCGTAGACTTGGCCGGAGCTCAAACTATTGAGGCGCGAGAGGACGCCGGAGGTAAAGCGTTCGTAGTGGCCGAGATCGAGGTCGGTTTCGGCGCCATCGTTGAGCACGTAGACCTCGCCGTGCTGGTAGGGGCTCATGGTGCCTGGGTCGACGTTGAGGTAGGGGTCGAACTTCTGGATACGGACCTTCAGTCCCCGGCATTCCAGGAGGGCGCCGAGCGCGGCGGCGGTGAGGCCTTTGCCGAGGGAGGAGATAACCCCTCCAGTGACGAAAATATACTTCATGAAAAAATAGGTCGGGCAGGGGGTAAATTCGGCAAAAAAGATAAGACCGGCTGGTCCGCGTGACGGTAGGCCGGTCTGGACTTTCGTATGTCATTGGGACGCAAAAGAGAGGCAAGCGGTTTTTCCAGCTCTTCAACTGTACGGATGGGGGGCTTATGAGCGTTTTTCACGGCTCGCTCGCCCCTGCCTAATACCTCCCCCGAAACCCCCGTCCGTGGTGGGCAGGGCCCGCTCCCCCGATTTGATGGTTTCTGCCTTTGGCGCCCCGTCCGTCCCAACTTCCCCTTTATGTCTGCAAGTTCCTGTTGCTCCTGCTGTCGCCCCTCCTCAATCGGGAAGAAGTTCGTCATGGCCCTTTCTGGCCTCGTTCTCGCCGGCTTCGTCCTCGGTCACATGACGGGCAACCTCCTGATGTTCAAGGGCCCCGAGGCCATCAACGCTTATGCGACCTGGCTGCACGCCAACCCCGGCCTCCTCTGGGGCGCACGTATCGTGCTGATTCTCAGCACTATCGCTCATATTTGGGCCGGCATCCTATTGACCTTGGAAAACCGCGCCGCCCGCGAGGGCGGTCCCGCCGTTGACGCGACCCGCCGGGCCAGCCTCTCTTCCCGGACGATGCCCTACTCGGGTGTCGTGATTTTGGCTTTTCTGACCTTCCACCTCCTTCACTTCACCTTCCGGCAGGTTGCCCTCGGTGGCGTCGATTTCGGCGACAACGTCTATAAGATGGTTATTGCTGGTTTTGCCCAACCGGCCGTGGCCGTTTTCTACATCGTTAGCCTGATCCTTCTCTGCCTGCACCTGAGCCATGGAATCAGCAGCGTCTTCCAAACCCTTGGCCTGCGCAATGAGCGCTGGCGTTCCCGCCTCGACTGCGTCGCCAGCCTCTACGCCTGGATTGTCGCCCTTGGCTTCATCTCCATCCCTCTCGCCGTCCTCACCGGCTACCTGAAGTAAGTCCCATGAAACTCGACCCGAAGACCCCCGCCGGCCCGCTGGCCGACAAGTGGAACAACCATAAGGCGAAGCTCCGCCTGGTGAACCCAGCCAATCGTCGGAAGTACCACATCATCGTGGTCGGCTCCGGCCTCGCTGGCTCCGCCGCCGCGGCCTCCTTTGCCGAAATGGGCTATGAGGTTTCCTGTTTCTGCTACCAAGATAGCCCGCGCCGCGCGCACTCGATCGCCGCGCAGGGTGGAATCAACGCCGCCAAGAATTATCAGAATGACGGCGACAGCGTCCGCCGACTTTTCCAGGACACCATCAAGGGCGGCGATTACCGCGCCCGCGAAGCGAATGTCTACCGCCTCGCGCAGGTCTCCACGAACATCATCGATCAGTGCGTCGCGCAAGGCGTGCCTTTCGCTCGTGAATACGGCGGTTTGCTAGCCAACCGCTCCTTCGGTGGCGCGCAGGTCTCCCGTACTTTCTACGCCCGCGGCCAGACGGGCCAGCAGCTCCTCATCGGTGCGTACTCCGCGCTCTCCCGGCAGATCGGCCTCGGCACAGTGAAGATGTATACGCGCCATGAGATGCTCGACCTCGTCCTCGTCGACGGTAAGGCCAAGGGCATCGTCACGCGTGACCTCGTCACGGGCGCGATCGAAGCTTGGTCCTCCGATGTGGTGGTCGTCTGCACTGGCGGCTACGGAAATGTCTTCTACCTCTCCACCAACGCCCAAGGTTGCAACGTCACCGCGACGTTCCGGGCCCACCGCCGTGGCGCCGGTTTCGCTAACCCTTGCTACACGCAAATCCACCCGACCTGCATCCCAGTGCATGGCGAAGACCAGTCCAAGCTCACCTTGATGTCCGAGTCGCTTCGTAATGACGGTCGCGTCTGGGTGCCCAAGAACAAGGCCGACTGCGCCAAACCGGCTTCCGAAGTACCGGAAGAAGCCCGCGATTACTTCCTTGAACGCAAGTACCCGAGCTACGGTAATCTCGCCCCGCGCGACATCGCTTCGCGCGCGGCTAAGGAAGTCTGCGACGAAGGCCGCGGTGTCGGCCAGCTCGTGGACGGTCAGCGGCTCGGCGTTTACCTCGATTTCTCTGCGGCCATCAAGCGCCTCGGCGAAGCGGAAGTCCGCGCACGCTACGGCAACTTGTTTGATATGTATGAGAACATCACGGGCGAGAACGCGTATCGTCAACCGATGCGTATCTTCCCGGCGGTGCACTATACGATGGGTGGCCTCTGGGTGGACTATAACCTCCAGTCCAACATCCCCGGCCTCTTCGTCGGCGGCGAAGCAAACTTCTCCGACCACGGCGCCAACCGTCTCGGCGCTTCCGCACTGATGCAGGGCTTGGCCGACGGCTATTTCGTACTGCCTTACACGGTGACCGATTACCTCGCGGGCGAGAAGTCTGGTAGCCGCCCCGCCCAGGATGCGCCGGAATTCCAGGCGGTCGTTAAAGATGTCAACGCCCGGGTGGCCAAACTCCTCTCGATCAATGGCACGAAGTCCCCGCGCTACTACCACAAGGCGCTCGGCAAAATCACTTGGGGGCAGTGCGGCATGGCCCGCGACAAGGCTGGCCTCGAGCAGGCTATCCGCGACCTGCAGGCCCTCCGCGACGATTTCTGGAAGAACGTGAAGGTCGTCGGCTCCGGCGAGGCCCTCGCCCC
>CAIYAN010000063.1 GCA_903924185.1 uncultured Opitutia bacterium
GACCAAAGTCTCTTGCTGCGCTCCATTCAGCACCTCGAACCTGACCTCGAGATGCCGCCCAAGAAGCCAAAGCTGCCGGATGCGGTTGTGGCGGACTTCGCCGCCTGGATTAAAGCCGGCGCTGCTGACCCGCGCGACCAAGCCACCGCTGAACTCAAGCGCGCCGACAAGTCTTGGTGGTCACTCCAACCGCTGACCAAGGAATTCCAACACCGCAATATCGACGGCTTCATCGACGCCAAACTGCACGCGCAGAAACTCACGCGCAGCGCGCCCGCACAACCGCAGGCACTGATTCGTCGTTTGAGTTACGACCTGACGGGTCTCCCGCCCACCCAAGCCGAGGTCGATGCCTTCATTACGGCCCATCACACCAACGCACGTCAAGCGACCGAGGCCCTCGTTGACCGCCTCCTCGCCTCCCCTCGCTACGGCGAGCATTGGGGACGGCACTGGCTTGACGTGGTCCGTTTCGGCGAAAGCAACGGCTTCGAACGCAACGTTATCGTAGATGACCTTTACCCTTTTCGCGACTACGTCATTCGCTCGCTCAACGATGACAAGCCCTTCGATCAGCTAATACGTGAGCACCTCGCCGGCGATGTGCTTGGAAAATTCAAACCCGAAGTCGAAATCGGCAGCGCCTTCCTCGTCGCGGGACCCTATGACGATGTCGGCAATCAGGACCCCGTTGCCCAGAAGGTGATTCGCGCCGCCACGCTCGACGACATGGTCACTGCCACCGGGGGTGCATTCCTCGGTCTCACCATTAACTGCGCCCGCTGCCACAACCACAAGTTCGACCCTATCCCGACCGAAGACTACTACCGGATTCGCGCCGCCTTTGAAGGCGTCGTGCATGGGCGCCGGACGCTCGCGACCCAAGAACAGACCAAGGCCTTCAACGCCGCTATCGGTGTGCTAAACCAGGAGCGCGGCAAGGTTGTCGCTGAGCAAGACGCTCTGACCAAGGCGATTGAAGCCAAGGCCAAGGCCTTACTCGCCGCCCGACAATACCCACGCCCCAAGGTGGATTCTTTACTCACCGAAGAAAAGATTGCCACGGTCGCCGCCCGATTCGTCAAACTCACGATCACGGCCACCTCTGCCAGCCCACTAACCGGCGTCGGCGGGCGTATTTCGGAATTCGAAATCTGGACCGACGAAACCACCCCCCGCAATGTCGCGCTCGCCTCCTATGGCTCCAAGGCGGCAGGCGTAAAGGGCGCCACGGCGGAGGATTTCCCAGCAGCCTATAGCGCTGCGCTCACGATCGACGGCGATGAAGGGGCCCAGTGGTATATCGGACGCCCGGCCGAACTCGTCATCACCCTCCCCCGCGTCGAGCAAATCAACCGTCTCGCCTATCGCACCGCCAAGGGGCGCGTCCTCCGCGACAACTCGCAAGGACCGACCCCCTGCGAATACGAGATGTTCGTCTCCCTCGACGGCAAGGCCTGGAAGAAAGTGGCTGACTCGTATGACCGGGTCGCCTGGTCACCCGCGCACGGCCTGGAACGTGTCCGCAAGGAAGCCACCACCCCAGAAGTAGCCCAACGACTCGCCCAGCTCGGACCGCAGCTCGCTGCCATCGATAAGCAAATTGCGGCAGTGCCTAAACTCCCGTCAGCCTGGGTCGGGACCCACCAGCCCAAGCCCGAAACGACCTTTGTGCAGAAAGGCGGCGACCCCGCCAAGCCCGCTGGCCAAGTCGTCCCCGCCAGCCTCAGCGTCCTTGACCAAGTCGCACCCAGCTATGCATTAAAGGCCAATGCCGACGAAGGGGAACGTCGCGTGGCCTTGGCCAATTGGATTACCAAGGACAACCCCATCACCGCCCGCGTCTTAGCCAACCGCCTTTGGCATTATCATTTCGGTACGGGACTCTTGGATACCCCCAGCGACTTCGGCTTCATGGGCAGCCAACCCACGCACCCAGAGCTCCTCGACTTCTTGGCCCAACGCTTACTCCAGCACGACTGGAAGATCAAAGCGCTCCATCGTGAAATTGTCCTCTCGCAGACCTACCTACAGTCCGCTGAATTCAACGCGGAGGCCGTTCGGGCCGACAAGCATGCCCGACTACTCTGGCGCTTCCCGCCGCGCCGTCTGAGCGCAGAAGAAATCCGCGACACCCTCCTCGTGACCGCGGGTCAATTAAAACTCGAACCCATGGGTGGACCAGGCTTCCGACTCTACCGCTACCTTTCAAACAACGTCTCGACCTACATTCCACTCGAGACGCAAGGCCCCGAAACCTACCGTCGCGCCGTCTACCACCAGAACGCCCGCGCCAGCGTCGTGGACGTCCTGAATGACTTCGACCTGCCAGACATCGCCTTCGCCACACCCAAGCGGGCCAACACCACGACCCCGCTGCAGGCGCTGACCCTGCTCAATAATAGTTTCACCATCGAC
>CAIYAN010000064.1 GCA_903924185.1 uncultured Opitutia bacterium
CTCTTGGGAAATCGTCCAAGGCCTCCCGCTCGACGCCTTCTCCAAGGAGAAGATTGCCATCACCGAGAAGGAATTACTCGAAGAGCGTGCCACGGCTTCGGAAGCCCTCGGCCTGCAGCTCTAAGTAACCGACTAACTTGCCAAGGGCGATCGCGGCTAGGCCTCGGTCGCCCTTTCTGTTGGGTCCTTATTCGGCCGCGAGACGAACCAACTTAATTTCAGACGGGCGGCAGGTGCCGAGGCGAATCTCGCCGGCATTGGCCGCCGAGAAGATAGGGGGCTCGGGATGGATAATCGCGACGGCTCTGGCCGTCCGGCCGGCATTGATTTTTTGTAGCCCGATGAAATCCAGAATCACGGGATTAGCGCTGGCCAGAATAGTCTTCTCGGAGAGGCACCAGTTGGCATCAAACCCAGGGCCACCGAGGATTTGGTAGCGTTCCAGTGAGAGGATTGTCAGGACATTCTTCTTCGCTAGTCCGGGGATGGCGCAGACCTCGATGGCGGCCTTGGTGGCGCTTGCGGGGTTATCGAAGAAGCGTTCGGCATTGGCCATGTTACCCAGCGAGGCGGCGGCGATAGCGCCATGTACACCCAAGGACTTGCTGTCGCTCAAGACTGGCAGGTTAATCCAGAAGTCGACCTCGTCGAACAGCGTCTTGGGGAGGACGCTGATGCGGGCATCACCCCACGGTGGAGCCGGGACGCCCGGGCGAGGGAGGACTTGGTTCTCGAACCAGAGTTTCTTTTCTTCGGCCCACTTTTGGGCGTTAGGTTCATAGGCGACGACAGGGAAGCCCTCGAAGTCCTGTCGTTCCGTGCTGAGGGGCGGGAGAAAGCCGGATTGTTGTAGGCTCTGCTGACGAACGTCACAGAGGATGATCGCGTCCTTGGTGAAGCCGCGCTTCATGAGGGCGGTGCCGAGCGCTCGTATCAGCGGCTTGGGCGTGGCCAGTCCGAGTCCAGCCTCCGAGGAGATTTTGAGGCCGCACTTACGTAGTGTGCCAGGCTTGAGGCCGACCCCCGTGTTAACCTCAAACTCGGCGAGGAGTCGCTCGACGGCTGGCACATAATCCCCGTCGCTAAAGCCCTTCAGCTTTTGTTCAACCAGGAACAGTTTGGGGTCGGTCGCCGCCATGATTTGGCCCCAGCCAGCGATAAGAAGTAGAAGGGCGGTCAGGCGCATCGCACTATTCTTGGCCATCTTGGGGTGCTCGCAAGGCCGCTCTTTTGTTTGCGGTTCAGGGGGGCATGCCCATTTTGACCGCATGTCTGCCAGTTCCCCGTTACCCCAACGCCGTATTCTCGGGCTGATTTTCCTGACGGTCTTCATGGATATCATCGGGTTCAGTATCGTTATACCGCTGTTCCCCCACCTCCTGGATTACTACATCAAGGCCGAAGGGTCGGCGGGGACCTTGATTGGAGCTTTGAACGCGGCCGCTGAATGGATGGGTGGCGACACAGACTTTAAGAAGACCGTACTTTTCGGGGGGCTATTGAGCACTCTCTACTCTCTGTTGCAGTTTATATTCTCCCCGCTGTGGGGTGCACTCTCCGATCGAATCGGTCGTCGCCGAGTCCTCACCCTGACCTTGGCCGGGAACGCCTTGTCCTACCTGGTTTGGATTTTTGCCGCGCAGTTTTGGGTCGTCGTGTTAACCCGATTGGTCTGCGGCATGATGGCTGGCAATATTGCGGTGGCGAGCGCCGCGGCGGCGGACGTCACCGACGAGAAGGATCGTACCAAAGGGATGGCAGTGGTCGGCATCGCGATTGGCCTCGGCTTCGTCTTCGGTCCCGTCATCGGGGGCCTTGCTTCGTCGGTGCAATTCTCCGATTTGGCGCATGGCGTTTCCTTCGGGCTTAACCCTTTCTCGGTGCCGGCCCTCATCGCCGCCTCCATGGCGCTCCTAAATTTTATCCTGGTCGGCCGCTATTTCCCCGAGACCTTACCCGAGGACCGACGGGCCGCCGCCGATGCCAAGCGGCCCTCAATTTTCGACCTCGCCACGGTCCGTTCTTCCGCCGTCCGCCGGACCTCCTTCGCTAATCTAGTGTACCAAGTCGCCTTCACTGGCATGGAGAACACCATCGTGTTCCTGACCTTCGCGTTGTTCGTCTACAGTCCGCGCGATAATGCGTGGCTCTTCCTTTTCAACGGCGCCTGCATGATCTTCGCCCAAGGCCTCGCCCGCCAGCTCGTCAAGCGACTGGGGCAGCGCAAGGTCATCATGCTGGGGATGCTGATCGCCGCCGGCGCCTTCTTCGTCGTCGCCTGGATTCCAGCCACGCCCGCCGTCGCTGGCGATGGCGCCAAGACGACCTTCTATCTTGGGCTTGGCCTGATCTCCTTTGCGACGGGCCTGATCTTGCCGAGCGTATCGGCCCTCGTCTCGCTCTACTCGGATGCTTCCGAGCAGGGCCGTAACCTCGGTATCCTGCGTTCCGCTGGCTCCTTGGCGCGCGTCATCGGTCCGGTGACGGCAGCCTTACTTTATTTTCACTTCGGGTCTCACTTCTGGGTCTACATCGGCGGCGCGTTGCTGATGTTGCCCGCGATCTGGGTCGTCCGCGGCCTGCCTGAACCGGAATCCGAGCGACTAAAGGCTTAACCTTTAGCCAAGGAGCGTCCGAGGGCGTCGCCGGTGCGGATGACGTGCATCAAGGCGATGCCGCCGCGGAAGGCCCCGTGGAAATGGAGTCCGGGATTTTTCGCTTCAGCGTGCGCCAAGGCCGCTTCACGGCGTGATTGGTCCACGCCGTACTGAGGAATCGCCCGGTCCCAGCGTTGTATCCATTCCTTTTCGGGCGGGCCGCTGACACCAAGGGTTTCCGCGAGTTCGCGATCGACGGCGGCGCGGAGCTGTTCGTCCGTCTGGCGGGCGAGGGCTGGGTAGCGGGCGCCACCGATAAAGCAGCAGAGCAGCACTTTGCCATCGGGCGTTCGGCCCGGGAGTACCGTGGAAGGGAAGAGGCACCCGAGGATTTTCCGCTTTTCCTTCCCAGGGATGAGATACCCGAAACCATCCAGCGGATGGGCGACGGCCGAGCGATCGTAGCCGCGAGCGACGACGGTCACAGGCGGCGCTTCGGCCCGCTCCCATTCCCGGAAAGTTTTCTTCAGTTCCTCTTCGAAGGGCAGGGAAGCCCACTGCCAATGCGGGGCGGTCACAATCAGGTGTTTTGCGAAGGCCCCGTCGTCTTGGCCTTGGGCATTACGCCAGGCCACATTCCAGCCCCGGGCGTCTTGTCGGATGAGCGTCGCTATCGAACCTAACTGCAGCGCCTCGTTACGGAGCGGGACGGCCATGGCGTCGGCGAGTTGCTGCATACCCGCCGGGAAGCCAATAATCTGTCGGCCCTTGGGCGGTTGGCGGATGAGCCCGAGGATGACAGAGCGGTGACTGGCCTCGAAGGCTGGAATGGACGGGAAACTATTCGCCATGCACAGACGGCTTGGGTCGCCGGCGTGTACGCCTGAAACTACTGGGTCCATCAGGAGGTCCGCGGCTTCGGCTCCGAAGCGCCGCGTCATGAAGGCTTGCACCGTTTCTTCGGCGCTGCCGCCGCGGGGCCGAAAGATTTCCGAAATAAAGCGGAGCTTACCGCGCCAGCTAAGCAGGTCGCCTTTGAATAGGGACGACGGCTTGTTGGTCAGCGTGTGCAGCTTCCCTTTAGATAAAATAAAACGTTGGGCCGAGGCATGGTCCGCCTCTTGGACAGCCTTCCCCAGGCCGTAGCCCTCCAGGAGAGCTTGGTCGGCTTCACCTTCGATTTGGAGGGTGTTGGGCCCCGTCTCGACGAGCCAGCCCGCCTCGCGGACCGTCCGAATCGATCCGCCCGGACGGTTCGATGGTTCGATGACCTTCACCTGGGCCCCTTGCCTCACCATGGCATTGGCCACTGCCAAGCCGGCCGGACCAGCGCCCAAGATGATGGCATCCAGTTGCATGCTTCTAGGACAACGGCTCACACGAAGGTTGGCAACCCTGCGTCCATTGGTTTGTCTGGATTCCTTGATGAAGCACCTCTGGCTACTCCTTGCCCCCCTCTGGTCGCTTGCCGATACGGTGACTCTGTCGGATGGCACTTTCCTCCGCGGCAAAATTGAGCGCGCGGCCGATGGTTATCTGGAGGTCAGCGTGCCCGCACTCGGTGGCTTACCGCAACGGATTGCTTTGACGAAAGTGGAGTCATTCCGGACGGAGTCCGCGGTCGCCGTCAGTGTGGGCGGAGTGGTGCAGCGAGGCATTGCCTCGGCGGTCGCAGGTCGAGTGGCTTCTTCCGGAGGCGTTGAAACTTGCGACCTTAACGGGAAGTTCGAGCTGTGGCGTGAGCCAGAGCTCCGGCCAATGGAGTCACGCGGACACCGTCAGTGGACCATGCAAGCAGACTTCGACCTTTCGGGTCGCTCGGGTGCGACGCGAGGCAGTGGTATCAGCGCGGGCTTTCAAGCGAAGGGCGTCCGCGAGGTTGATACGGTCCTTGCGAGC
>CAIYAN010000065.1 GCA_903924185.1 uncultured Opitutia bacterium
CACGTGGGGCTGCCCTTATCTTCCGAAAGTGCTGCGCGCTTTCGCTTACTTCTCTTCGGTGGCGTCCTCGTTGGCCGCTTCTTCCTTGGCCTGAGCCTGGGTGCTGAGCACGGGCTGGGCAAAGAGACGACCATCGTGGAGTTTGGCGATATAGCCTTCGCCGATGAGAAAGTTCAGGTCGGCGAGCACGCGTGCCTTGGCGGCATCATCGGCGGCTTCGCCGGCAACGGCCAGGGCGACGTCCTTACCTTGGATGCCGGAAGTCTTGTCGAGGCAGTCGAAGATTTTCTGCATCGCATCGCTGAAGCTGGACTTCGGGTCGCGGCACTTACGGCGCACCCCACAAGCGTAGGTGATGCCCTTGGAGCCCTTCTTGTAGAGGTGGAAGCCTTCCTTGCGGAGACGACCGCGGATGCCGTTGGCGGTATCGAGGGGGAAGTCGCGCTGGCGATCGAGGGCGTAGCGGACGCAATCACGGAGCGGTCCGGGCGGCATCTCGGCGAGGAGACGGCCGGGGAAGCGAACTTGGTTGCGGGAGATGACGGTGGCTTCGCGGCGGAAGGCCAGCAGGAAGCCGCGGGCGGCGTCCATGCTTTCGAGACGCTCGGGTTCGCCTTCTTGGCGGTCCTTCGGGGCGTATTCCGTGCGGGTGGACATGGACTTCTTCCAGGCCTCAATCGCTTCGGGCTCGCGGACCATCTCGAGGTCGGCCTTAAAGCGGTCAAACGGGGCGTTGGGGCAGGTGCGGGCGTGGTGGTCGCGCAGGGTCTTCTGGTAGCTGTGGTGGGTCGGCGAGCCAAGGATGGCCCCTGTGCGCTTGCAGCGGGCGACCATTAAGAAGGATCCCTTCGGGGCTTCGGTTTCGACCTCAACCGTATCGAAGAACTTATCGAGATGGCGGTTGAGCACGTGGCTGACCGCTTCGGCTTCGGTGAGGAACGGCACGCTATCTGGGACGGAAATCGAGAGCGTCGTATCGGTGCGCTTCTCGGCATCGGCTGGCTTGATGACGATTGAAAGACGATCTTCCTTATCCAAAATCAACTGTGCGACGCTGAAGAGCTCGTAGGTAATCTGGCTCTTCTTCATCGCATCACCGAGCAACTCGAACTTAGCGTCGTCGGGGAAGAAGCCAGTCGTCACAACCATCTGCGGGATGGCTGGTTCGGACTCGAAGCGATCACCGCGGTCATCGCGGCTAGGACCACGACGGTCATCGCGTGGGCCACCTGGACCACGGGACGGACCACCTGGACCACGAGACGGACCGCCGGGTCCGCGGGACGGACCACCGGGACCGCGCGAGGGGCCGCCCGGTCCGCGGTTACCACCATCACGGAAAGAAGGACGATCGCCGCCTTCGCGGCGGGAACCCCGACTCGCGCCGATGTTTTCGTTCGGGCCGTCGACCCAAGAGGGGCCAAAACCAAGCGAAGAAAGGTCTATCGGTTTGATAGAATCTTCGGGGGGGCGGGACGAATCGGCCTGATCGGGAGACATTGCGGGTCGAGAGTTGGCAAAGATACCTCGCTTGGCAAGCGTGGGCACAAACGCTTTTTTCTTGCACTGATGCCCGGGTGTTCCACTTTCCACCTTCCTTAGATTGCTCAGGTGGTGGAATGGCAGACACGCATGCTTGAGGTGCATGTGCCGTAAGGTGTCCGGGTTCAAGTCCCGGCCTGAGCACCAATTTGAAGCTGGCC
>CAIYAN010000066.1 GCA_903924185.1 uncultured Opitutia bacterium
GACGACTGGTGGTACGGACTGCAGGCCGCCTGCCGAGCACTCGGCAAGCAAGTTGACCTATCCCAAGCCAGAGCCGTGGCCCTCGATGCGACTTCGGGGACGAATCTACCCGTCGACGAAACCAGCACCCCGCTGGCCGCTGGTCGGATGTATGACGACGCTGATACGGGTGACCTAGCGGCACGCATCGCCCAACTGGCGCCGCAAGAAAGCGCCGCGCATGGCGCCACCTCACCCGCCGCCCGTGCACTTGGCTGGCTCGAACTACCGAACCTACATTTCATCCTGCACCAAGCTGATTGGCTCAACCGTAAGCTCGGCTCAGAAGACTTCGTTACCGACGAAAATAACGCACTCAAAACAGGTTATGATCCCGTCGCCCGCGCTTGGCCAGCTTGGCTGGAATCACTCGGACTGCCGCATGCTCGCCTTCCCAAGGTTGTCCCTGTCGGCACCCCGATTGGCAAGGTGGATGCGATCGCCGCGAGCTTCTTGGGAATCCCCTCGGGCATCACTCTGGCCGCCGGCACAACGGATGGTTGCGCCACGTTCCTTGCCAGTGGTGCTAGCCGAGTGGGCGAAGGGGCAAGCGCTCTGGGTTCGACCATTGTACTGAAGCTACTCAGCGACCGCCCCATCTTCGCCCCTCAATACGGTATCTACAGCCATCGGCTCGGTGACCAATGGCTCGCGGGCGGTGCCTCCAACTGTGGCGGCAAAACCTTGTCCGCGCTGTTCAGCGAACCGGAACTCGCCGCCTTGTCTATAACGCTCGATGTCAGTAAGCCTACGGGGCTCGACTACTATCCGCTCGCGACCATGGGCGAACGCTTCCCTATCGCCGACGCGCAGCTGGCCCCACGTCTAACGCCGCGTCCGGCGGACGACGCCACCTTCCTGCAGGCAATCCTCGAAGGATTCAGCGCGGTTGAGCAACTTGGCTACGCTCGACTCGCCGAACTCGGCGGCCCCACGCTCGTCTCCGTCCGTCATGCGGGCGGCGGCTCCCGTAATCCGGCCTGGATGAAACTCCGTGCCCAGAAATTAGGCGTTCCGCTCGCCGCCGCCTGGAGCGACGAAGCCGCTGCCGGCACCGCCCGCCTTGCCTGGCGTGCCCTCGGCCACGAAATGAAACTCTCATGACGACCTTACAGACTATCAATGGATTAGCGGAAGTTGCCGAAAACTACGGCGTCCTCCTCGTCGACCAATTTGGCACACTGCATGATGGCCAGACGGCTTACCCACATGCAGCCGAAGCCCTCGAGCGCTACCGTGCCACCGGCGGCAAGGTCGTGGTGCTTTCGAACTCCGCCAAGTCGGGCGAAGACAACCGTGAACGCCTTAAAGGCTTTGGCTTTGATGAACGGCACTTCGACGCCGTGGTGACTTCGGGCGACGCTGCGCAAGCCGCCATGCGGGCCGGCTCACTCGGGCCCGCCTTCCAAGCGGGTGGTAAAATTCATATCTCTGGTAAACTCGGTGCTGACTACGGCTTTGGTTCATTTGGCTTCACGACGGCTTGGCCGGATGACGCCGACGGCATCATCTTGGCTGCGTGCCAGGAGCCGGACCGTAATTGGCGGCAACAGATTCGCGACCTCCTTGGCGCGGCGCGACGAGGCGTGCCGATTGCCGTCTGCAACCCTGACCTCGAAATGCTCACGCCCAAAGGCGTCCGTCCCTCCGCTGGCGCCATCGCCTTGGAGCTCGAGCGTTCGGGGGCCATACTGCACACCTTCGGCAAGCCGCACATCGACATCTACCGCACCGCCCTCGCCGCCGCCGGGAATCCCCCACCGTCCGCTGTGCTCGCCATCGGCGACAGCCCCGAACATGACCTGCAAGGCGCCGCGAACGCCGCCCTTGACGGTGCTCTCGTGCGTACCGGTATCATGATTGGCCAAGACGACGCGGCGTTGCTGCCGCGCCTCCCGAAGCGAGCCGACCGCCCTTGGTTGAGCCTGGCGGAACTGCGCTGGTGATTAGCAACC
>CAIYAN010000067.1 GCA_903924185.1 uncultured Opitutia bacterium
CATGGATTCGAGGGCATGCACGAGGGCACTGATCGGGCCGTTACCTTCGCCGGTGAGCGTGAGGACTTTGCCGTCGCGACGAATCTCAGCTTTGCAGCACACGGTCTGCTTATTGACGGGGGCGGAGCTGAATGCGAGGAGTTCGAGCGGCGTGGCGACGTTCACGAAGTTCGTACGGAAGCATTCGTGGATTTCAGTCGGCGAGAGTTCCTTGCCGAGTTTGTCCGCATGCTTGCCGATGAGGTTGCCGACTTCGGGGTGCATGAGCTTCGGCAGGTCAAAGCCAAACTCGCGGTCGAGGATGTAGGCGACGCCGCCCTTGCCGCTCTGCGAATTGATGCGGATGATGGCCTCGTAAGAACGGCCAATGTCCATCGGGTCGATGGTGAGGTAGGGAACGTCCCAAGGGGCGTCGGCGCCAATCTTGCCGCGACGGTCCATGCCTTTCTTGATGGCGTCTTGGTGGGAGCCGGAGAAGGCCGTGAAGACGAGGTCGCCGCCGTAGGGGTGACGATCATGCACGCTCATGCGCGTGACGCGTTCATAGACCTCGCGGATACGGCCGAGGTTACGGAAGTCGAGCTGGGGGTCGACGCCGTGCGAGAACATGTTCAACGCGACGGTGACGATGTCGACATTGCCTGTGCGTTCGCCGTTACCGAAGAGGGTGCCTTCCACGCGGTCGGCGCCCGCCATGAGGCCGAGCTCCGTCGCCGCGACGCCGGTGCCGCGGTCATTGTGCGTGTGCAGGGAAACGATGGCGCTAGCGCGGTTCTTGAGGTGGCGGCAGAACCATTCAATCTGGTCAGCATGCGTATTCGGCGTGCCGGCTTCGACGGTCAACGGGAGGTTCAAGATGATGCGACGCTGCGCGGTGGCGCCCCAGGCGGCAGAAACGGCTTCACAGACCTCGAGGGCGTAGTCGGCCTCAGTCAGGACGAACGTCTCCGGGCTGAACTCCAACTGCCACTGCGTTTCGGGCAGGGCATCCGTGAGCTCACGGATAAGCTTGGTGCCGGCGACGGCCATCTCGAGGACCTTCTCCTTGGATAGCCCGAAGACGATTTCGCGCTGGGCCGGATTAGTAGGCGTGTAGAGGTGGACAATCGCCCGGCGAGCACCCTTGAGGGATTCGACGGTGCGACGGATGAGGTGCTCGCGGGCCTGTACCAAGACCTGCACCGAAACGTCGGCCGGGATGAGATCCTTCTCGATGAGCTCGCGGGTGAAGGCGAACTCCGTGTCAGAGGCGGAGGGGAAGCCAATTTCGATTTCTTTAAAGCCGATGCGGCAGAGCTCCTGAAAGAGTTCGTGCTTCTCCGCGACGTTCATGGGAATAGCCAAGGCCTGATTGCCGTCACGAAGGTCCACCGAGCACCAGCGGGGGGCGGACGAAATCGTCGCGTCCGGCCAGCGGCGGTCCGGGAGGGCGACGACCTTGAAGGGGCGGTATTTCTGGCCGGTGGGTTGCATACGCGGAAAAGGACGAAAAGGTGAGAGGTTAAGGGGCGGCGGGAATGAGGCGAGCGTGGTTTGGGGCGCTTCTAAAGCAAAAAGCCCGCCCGGAAGGTCCGGGCGGGCTTTCGCAAAAGGGCGAGACCCGGACTTAGGCGTCTGGCTTGGTCTTCGGAAGCTTAGTCACGCGCTTGATGTCCTTGAGGGCACCACGCTTCTTCAGCAGCTCCACGCGCTCGAAGCGCTTGAGGACGTTACGCTTGGCGCCGGAAGAGGAGGCGCTGGACTTGAAACTGTTGTGCTGGGTCATGACCGTGAAGGGGAGGAAAGGTGGAGAAAAGGGCAGGGAGGGCGGGGGGCAAGGGGAAAAAGCCGAAAAGTGAGGTTAGGGTGTTTTTTCCTAGGGAATCATCGCCCCCTGGGCGGGCAGGCTCAGGCCAAGATACCCTTGGCAACCTTGCCGTGCACGTCCGTGAGCCGGAATTGACGCCCTTGGTAGCGGTAGGTGAGGGCTTCGTGGTTAATCCCAAAGAGGTGCATGAGCGTGGCCTGCATGTCGTGGACGTGCATGGAGTCCTTGGTGATGTTCCAGCCAAATTCGTCGGTCTCGCCGTAGACG
>CAIYAN010000068.1 GCA_903924185.1 uncultured Opitutia bacterium
ATCCACCAAAGAAGAAGGGCCAGCTTGCGCTGGCCCTTTTGCTTGGCGGAGTGACCGACGCTTACTTCGTCGTGTATTCGGCCTGCGCGCCCTTGATGTTGCGCTTCTGCACCCAAGGCATCAGCGAGCGGAGACGCTGGCCGGTCTTTTCGATCGGGTGGTTCTCGCCCTGCTTGAGGAGCTTGTTGTAGTTCTTCAGGCCAGACTTGTATTCCTTGACCCACTGGGCGGTGAACTTGCCCGACTGGATTTCCTTGAGGATCTCGCGCATCGCCTTGCGGGACGAGCTGTTGATCACGCGAGGGCCGCGGGTGATGTCACCATACTTGGCGGTTTCGGAGATCGAGAAGCGCATGCCGGAGATGCCGGACTCGACCATGAGGTCGACGATCAGCTTCAGCTCGTGGAGGCACTCGAAGTAGGCCATCTCGGGCTGGTAGCCCGCTTCGACCAGGGTTTCGTAACCCACCTTGACGAGTTCGGACGCACCGCCGCAGAGGACGGCCTGCTCGCCGAAGAGGTCGGTTTCAGCTTCTTCCTTGAAGGAGGTCTTGATGACGCCAGCGCGGGTACCACCGATGCCCTTGGCCCAGGCGAGGGCGGTCTTGGTGGCCTTGCCAGAGATATCCTGCTGGACGGCGATGAGGGCGGGGACGCCCTTACCTTCGACGTACTGCGCACGGACAACGTGGCCGGGGCCCTTCGGGGCGACCATGGCGATGTCGACGTTCTTGCCGGGCTTGATCAGCTTGTAGTGAATCGAGAGGCCGTGGATGAAGAGGACAGTTTTGCCACCCTTACCGAGGTTAGGAGCGATGTCCTTTTCCCACACATCGGCCTGCTTCATGTCGGGGATACCGACGAGCATGACGTCCGCACGGCGGACGGCTTCAGCGGTCTCGTAGACCTTGAACCCCTTTTTCTTGGCGGCGGCAGCCGACTTCGATCCCTTGTAGAGACCAACAATCACGTTGAGCCCGCTGTCGCGCAGGTTCATGGCGTGAGAGTGGCCCTGGGAGCCGAAACCGAGGACGGCGAGGGTCTTGTTCTTCAGGAAGCCGAGATCGGCATCCTTGTCAGTGTACACTTTGGCAGGCATGGGTATTGGGTGGAAAGGGGTTTACTTGGAGAGTTTCTTGAGGCCGCGGGAGAGGGCGACGTTGCCGGTGCGGGCGGTCTCGAGGATGCCGTACGGGCTAACGAGGTCGAGGAAGGCGCCAATCTTGTTCTCGTTCCCAGTGAACTCAATCAGCAGAGAATCGTGGGCGACGTCGACGACCTTGGCGCGGAAGAGGCCAGCCACTTCGAGGATTTCAGTCCGGGTCTTCTTATCGCACTTCACCTTGCAGAGAATGAGCTCGCGGGCGACATGGTCGACTTCTTCGCGGGAGAAGTCGTGGACGGTGATGACGTTGATCAGCTTATCCAAGGCCTTGACGCAGCGGTCGAGGGCGGCGTCGTCGGCGATGACGGTCGCGGTGATGCGGGAGTAGGCCGGGTCATGCGTCGGACCGACATTGAGGGTCTCGATGTTGAAGCCGCGACCGGAGAGCATCCCAGCGACGCGGACCAGAACGCCGAACTTGTTTTCGACGAGGGCGGAGAGCGTGTGCTTCTTCTTAGTGAGCGTCATGGCGATGTTGAGGGTGAAAGGGTGGACGGAGAGGGACTCGAACCCACGACATTCTGCGTGTAAAGCAGACGCTCTAACCAACTGAGCTATCCATCCGATGGAGGGTTGGGTATAGGGAAGCCCCCCGCCTTTTGTCCACTATGAAAACCGCCCCGATGCTTGCCCATGGGGGCCGAAAGCCTTCATAATCGGGTACATGGACCCCGTCCGCATCCAACGTATCCGCCAGGCCCTCGAGGCCTTGACTTCTCCGGGGGTCGGGAAAGAGGCCCTTTTAGAGTCATTAAAGGTGCTAGATAGCGAGGTTTCACTGGCTAATTCTGGTCTGCCCGGCGACCTAGACCATTACCTGCGCCGACGTTCCTACGAGAAGGCCTTGGCCTATTTAAACGGTGGCACTCCGGGGGCCGGCACCTGCGGACGCGGCGCATGAACGAGAACCCCTTCGAGAAGCTCGACCCGTCGGGCTTGCCGCCGGGCCCGCCGCCCAAGCCCGTCGTGCCCGCCGCTAAGGCTAAACCAAAGCTCGGAAAAATCATTTTGCAGTACGAGCGCACGGGACGCGGGGGCAAGGAAGTGACCATCCTTAAGGGGCTCTGGTTGGAGTCGCAGGAAAATCGGATGCGCGAGGCGTTACTGAAGGAGATGAAACGCGCGCTCGGCACCGGCGGCGCCCTCGAGGCCCGTGAGATCGTTCTCCAAGGAGACCGTCGCGAGACGGCCAAGGCTTGGCTGCTCAAGGAAGGTTTCACGACCAACCTGTGAGTCCGAAAACCGCTCGCCTCCGCTGTCTCGGCGGGTAGGGTAGGGCTGTGTCCGCCGCCCAGCCCAACTTAATCGACCTGACTGGATCGCACGCGCCCGTCGCCGAGGTCTGCGCTTTACTGCGCGCGGCGGGCGGTCGGCCCTTACTCGTCGGCGGCTGCGTGCGCGATGCCCTCTTGGGTCTACCCATCGGCGAAATCGATATCGAGGTCTATGGCCTCGGCACGCGCCAAGTGGAGGCCGCTTTACGCCGTCGCTTTGGTATTGTGACGGTGGGAGCCGCTTTCGGCGTAACCAAAGTAAAAGATCACCCAATCGACGTCTCTGTCCCGCGCCGCGAGAATCGGACCGGGGCTAAGCACACGGATTTCGACGTTCAGGCCGACCCGACGATGACGCCGAAGGATGCAGCGGAACGGCGCGATTTCACGGCGAATGCCATCCTCTGGGACCCAGCGACGGGCGAGTTAATCGACCCTTGGGGCGGCGTCGCCGACCTGCAGCAGAAAGTGTTCCGTCACGTCTCCGCGAAGTTTTCCGAAGACCCGCTACGCGTCCTGCGGGCGATGCAGTTTGCCGCTCGCTTTGGCTTCGCCGTCGCACCCGAAACAATCGAATTGTGCCGCGGCTTGACGCAGGAGGGCCTCCCGCCCGAACGCTTGATGGAGGAGTGGAAGAAGCTCCTGCTGCGTGGTCGCCAGCCGTCGCTCGGACTAAAGTTCCTCCAGGATTGTGGCTGGCTCCGTTTCTATCCGGGACTGCAGGCTACCGTCGATGTGCCGCAGGATCCCGCCTGGCATCCCGAAGGCTGCGTGTGGACGCATACCTACCTGTGCTTGGATGCTTTCGCCGCAGAGCGCACGGGTAATGACGAGGAAGACCTCATCGTCGGCTTGGCCGTGCTCCTCCATGACTTGGGTAAAGCGACGACGACCAAGAAGGAGGCAGACGATCGCTGGCATGCCTACGGTCATGAAGCCGCCAGTGTGCCACTCGCCGAAGCCTTCCTCGCCCAGCTCACCCGCGAAGTAAAATTAATCGAGGCCGTGTTACCGCTTGTGCGCTGGCACGCCCAGCCGTACGAACTCCACAAGGCGCAGGCTGGCGAGGGCGCCGTTCGCCGTTTGGCGAATAAAGTTGGACGGATTGACCGCCTCGTTCGCGTTGACTCCGCTGACCGTAAGGGCCGCAACCAAGAATGGCGTCACGAGCCTTCGCCGCAAGGCGTGTGGCTGCTGGCGATGGCCGCTCAGCTCAATATTCAGGACTCGATGCCCAAACGCATCCTCCTGGGGCGACACCTCATCGCTTCCGGGCATAAGCCGGCCGGCTGGTTCTCTGAAGTGCTCGATGAGGCATTTGAGGCTCAAATGGATGGGGTGTTCACCGACGAGGCTACCGGCCTTGTCTGGCTTCAGGAACGCATGGCCCGCCGGGCTGTCTAACGCTTTATGGCAAATCCCACGCAAGGTCTTCCCGCGCTGCTGACGGCCCAACCCGATTGGAATGCCGTGCTCGCCCAGGTACTCCAGAACTTCGGCTGTGTCACGGGGACGATTCACCGCACCGACCCCACGACGGGTCTACTGATGTTGATCGCGCACCAAGGTATCCCCCCGCAGGTCCTGCCGATGCTGTTGCCCAAGATCGACAACATCCCGTTCGGTAAGGGCATCGCTGGCTGCGCCGCCCAGCGCAAGGAAGCGGTCCAACTATGTAACCTGCAGGAAGACCTCGGTGGCGTGGCGAAGCCGGATGCGCGAAAGACCAACGTCCAAGGCGCACTCGCCGTGCCGATTATCACTCCCGAGGGGAAAGTGGTGGGCGTTCTCGGCATCGGCAAGATGTCTCCCTACGAGTTTTCCGAAACGGAATCCGCGGAGCTCTCCGCCTGTGCAGCCTTGCTACAAGCGTCTTTGGCCTAGGTGTAACGCCTTAGTTTTATTTAGGTAATAGACACCACTATAACGCGGTGGACGCTTGGGCAATGGTTCCAAGGCTTGGCGAGTATGAAACCGTTCATCTTGTTATTATTCTCCGTCGTTCTCGCTCGGGCCGAACTTCTCCGTGGGCAAGTGGAGCTGGCTGGCCTTAAAGGAGCTATCACGGCGAAGTCGACCTTTGATCAAGTAACCCGTCCCCTCACGGCCGGGGACGCCATTCGTGAGGATGACGAACTCGCGACCCCTAGCGATGGGGCGGCTGAACTCATGTTTTCTAACGGCGTCAAGGTGCTCGTGGCGCCGGGTACCAAGCTGCGTCTATCCATGTTTCGTCAGGTCAAGATGCCGCTCCCCGGTCGTCGTCGTGAGGTCGGTGAACTTCCCGATGATGGCTCGCTCGTCGACTTGGTGCTCGGCGCAGGGCGGGTGACGGTCGTTTGTCCGCCGCTCCAAGCACGTTCGTTGGTCTCGGTCCGCACGCCACAAGGTCGTTCTGACTTAGGTCGTGAAGGGGTCTATGAGTTGAGTTTCGAGCGTGCCTCCAATGGAGAGTTGGTGGCGCAGACCTTGGTCTTGGCTGGGTCTTTAAAGTTCACACCCGTGGGTAAGGGTAAGCCACTCAGCGTTGAGGCAAATAATAAGCTGCTGATTACTTCCGATTTAGCTACGCCTGCCCAAGTCGTGTTGGAGAAACTTAAGATGGAAACCGGAGAGGTGGAAGTGCGCCTCAAGAGCGTGGTCTTCGATCCGTCAACAGATGTCGTTCCGCAGTTGGCCCCTAAGGTAGCACCCATCGCTCCGCCCGCCCCGAGTGCCGGCGCATCGTTTACGAATCAGCCTTCACCGGCTGCTTCCGAGCAGGTCGTGCAAAAAGTAACCCAGGAAATACTCGATCGTCAGGCTCAGACGAACCCGTCGCCGACGGGTGGCTGATTTCAGACTGGCTGGATGGCCTGTCCAGTGGGCGAAGCCTTACAGCGTAGCAGGCCAGCTGGCTCGCCTTCATAGACGAGCTCGCCGCCCTTCGCGCCACCGACTGGTCCCAGTTCGAGGACCCAGTCGGCGGCCATGATGACGTCCGCGTGGTGTTCGATGACGATGAGGGTCGCCCCGGCATCGCGCAGGCGTTCGAGGAGTTTTAAGAGTTTGGCGATATCGTCCCAGTGGAGTCCGGTCGTGGGTTCATCCAAGACGTAGAGGCGTCCCGAGTGATCGCGCCGGGAGAGTTCGGAGGCCAACTTCAGGCGCTGTGCTTCGCCGCCAGAGAGCGTGTTGGCGGCTTGCCCGAGTTTGAGGTAGCCGAGCCCGACTTCTTCCAAGGTGCGAAGCTTTTCGGCTAAACGTGGCTGCGCTTTGAAGATTTCCACCGCCTCGGTGACGGTCAGGTGTAGGGCTTCCGCAATGCTCAACCCTTTGAAGCGTACTTCGAGCGTTTCGCGGTTGAAGCGTCGTCCCGCACAGCTTGGGCAATCGACGAAGGTTTCGCCGAGGAACTGCATGTCGAGCGCCACCGACCCTTCGCCCGCGCAGGTTTCGCACCGTCCGCCCCGCACGTTGAAGCTGAAGCGCCCGGGGCCATAACCGCGGACCTTCGCCA
>CAIYAN010000069.1 GCA_903924185.1 uncultured Opitutia bacterium
GAAGCGATCGATGGAGCGCGGAAACTCTCGGGCGACATCCGCCTCGAAGTCCGCGAAGCAATTATTCACGCGAAGATTCCGGCCAGCCATCGTGACGCGGGAGCCGAGCTGCGGGCAAAGGTCGAGTTCCTCACGACGAATGCGTAGCTGGCGCATCAGTTTGACTAGCGGGGCCCCCTTGGTGCCTTCGGGCACCCAATTAGTGAGGGCGTGCAGGCCGACGTCATACTTGCGCTGCCCACGCGCGTAAAAGGAATTGAGTCCGCCCGCGGAATTATGCCGCTCAAGGACCAGGACCTTCTGGCCGAACATCCCGAGGCGCACCGCCGCTGCGAGGCCGGACATGCCGGCGCCGATAATGACCGCATCGTAATGGGTGCTCGCGACGCTCACGGGCTTACAGTCCAAGACCGCGGATAAGGGTCAAGCGAACGCATCACGGATTACTCAACAGTAGGACCTCTTCGGCCGCGCGAATGACTTGATCGGGAGTGATTCGAGCCAAAGCACGATCCATACGCTGCCGATAATCCTGCGACCCTTCACCCTCGAAGGGCGTGGTGTCCACCCGCACAATGCGGTGGAGCACGCCCCACGGGCGAGACCGAATGTAGTCCGATGGACCAAAGACGCCGACCACGGGCGTGTTCACGGCAGCCGCCAATTGCAGGATGGGCGAGTCAGCCCCCATGAAAAGCCGGGCTTCACTGATCAGCTTGGCTAAATGGGGTACGCCCATCCCGCCACGGGTAGGCTGGGCAGCGGGACCAATCAGCCCGCATAGGGCCACCGCCATGATTCGTTCGGAGGAAGATGTGCCCGCCGAGACAACGATGCGATCGACCCGGCGACTGGCGACGAGTTCGCGGCCGACCTTAGCCCACTTATCCACCTCAAAGATTTGTTCGACGCGCGAAGCTCCCGGGTGAATGACCGCATAACGGCGCGGCTCTACCAAGAGTCCGTGTTCCTCCATGCGTGAAGTTGCATACCAAAGCCCTGGCACTTCCTGGGCCAAACCAAAGACTGCCGTCAGTACCGCATGATCGCGTGAAGCCTCGTGTGGATCGACCACGGAGCCGGTCACCACTTGATGAAACCAAGGGTAGAGGGTCCAGGAGGGTTGGCCCGCGCAGGCGCGCTTAGCGGCCCCGCTCCACGCCACTAGGCGGCGGGATAAAGAATCTACCCCCAAAGCGACCGCCGCATCAAAATGCTGCCGGCGCAGGTGGTTGAGTAAGGCCCAAGCCTCCCAAGCACTAGCCTGCGGGTCAAAGGCGACGATTTCGCTGACGACTGGGCAGCCCTCGAGGCCAGGCTCACTGCCGGGGGCCGTGACAAAGGTAACCGCCGCGCCCGGATGCCGCTCCTTGAGCGAGCGGAAGGCGGCCGTGGTGGCGAGGGCTCCGCGCAGGCCGGAGAACTTGACCACCAAGATACGCATCACGAAATGCCTTGGGCTTGGTTATCCCACAGACGCCGAAAAAGTTCGTTCGAACGGTAGACCTCTTCACGGGGGCCGTCTGCGACGATGCGGCCGCCATCGAAGACGAGCACGCGGTCGACATCACGGATAGTCGAGAAGCGGTGCGCCACA
>CAIYAN010000070.1 GCA_903924185.1 uncultured Opitutia bacterium
CGGCGAGCGCGGCGTCAAGCGTCACGGCGGACGTCTTCACCGTTGCGCGGGTAATGCGGTTGGGGGCTTCGACGGCCTTGAAAAGTTCGCGGCCCGAGTCAGCCATCCACGTGTCGTTCACGGCGTCGTTCTGGCGTGGCGTGATGCGGTAGATTTTTCCTTCGCGGGACCACACGGTGGTGTTGGCGCCAGCGGAGGATTCGGTGTCGACGCTGGCCGTCTGCTTGAGGAACCAGACGCGCATCTTGAAGCGGAAGTCGGTGCTCGTGAGCGCGCCCACTGGGCAGATATCGACCGTGTTGAGCGAGTAGTTGTTCGCCAGCTCGCGGCCGGGGAAGCAGGTCAGCGTGTTGTAGGAACCGCGGTTCACGAAGCCCAGGACGGGGTCCTTGGCGATTTCGGCGGTGAAGCGCACGCAGCGCGAGCAGAGGATGCAACGTTCGTCGTCGAGTGTGACGCGTGGCCCGAGGCGGGTGTGCTTCGGCTTGGCGTTTTTTTCGTCGACGTAGCGGGAGGCGCCGCGGCCGTATTCCGCAGAGTATTCTTGTAGTTTACACTCACCGGCTTGGTCGCAGATCGGGCAATCCAGCGGGTGGTTGAGGAGGAGCATCTCCGTCACGCCTTCACGGCAGGCCTTGACGCCGGGCGACTCGAGGCGGACGTGCAGACCCGGGGAAACGGTGGTGGCGCAGGCGATGGCCGGCTTCGGCTGCCAGCCGATCTTCGGCTTACCGTTCTCGAGCACCAACTCGTTGGTGGCGCGATCGCGGAGGGGGGAGCCCAGCTCCACGAGGCACATCCGGCAGTTGCCGGCCACCGGGAGCTTCGGGTGGTAGCAATAGTGGGGGACTTCCTTGCCGATTTTGGCGAGCGCATCGACCAGATTGGCCCCCGCGGGGACCTGGTGTTCGACGCCATCGACGTTGAGGGTGACCAAAGAAGGTTTGTTGTCCGTGACCATGCGTCTGGAAAGTTAACCGCAAGTTAGGACACCCCCTACCTGCCGCAAGGGGAAAGGGGGAAAAAGGGTCAAGTTGGCTCGGGGTTGTGCGGCGGGCTTCGCCCGCCTGCCTCGGGGTAGGGGCAGCACTGCGTGCTGCCCTAGAGGTCTCGGGTAGGGTTGGCACGGCGTGCCAACCTAGGAGTTCGCCGCTGGGCGCACTCGGTAGGGGCAAGGCTTTGCCTTGCCCTCCGATTAAAGGAGGGCGCGGCGAAGCCACGCCCCTACCCAATACAGAGAGAACAGAGGCGAAGCCACGCCCCACCCTTATGCAGCAGCTAGGTTGGCACGCAGTGCCAACCCTACCGCACTCCGTACTCTGAACTCAGCTTTACCTTTGCACTTTTGCACAGCCCTATCCCCCGGTCCCCGGTTCCCCTTTGCCTTTCCATCATTTTCGCCTAACTTGCAATAATCTGACCAATCTTCAATGCCAGAATGGCTATGGCTATTTATCAGTTAAAATGCGAATAATAGTGCGAATAGTACGCATGGCACCCCGTAATTTCGAGAGGAAGTCGATTTTTGAGCATCTTGCGGATGCAATCGAAGGCCAAATCCGGGTGGAAGGTTGGAGGGGGTTGCTGCCGTCGGGAAGAGACTTGGCTCGCCAGCACAAGGTCAGCCTCCCCACGGTCCAGAAGGCCATCGCCTTACTTCTCCAGCGCAAGGTCCTACTCAGCCGGGGCGGGAAGCGACGGGTGGAAGTGGCGGCGGGGGTTTCTGGGTCCCAGCGGGCTGTAGGCCGAAATGAGGTGCTGGTGCTTTCGAATCTACCGCTCGTGGCCTACGACTCTTCCATTGCCATGGGCATACAGCAGCTCGGGGAGACGCTCAAAGCCAAAGGTGACGGTTTCCGTTTCGTCGACTTGAGCCATTTAGAAGGTGCGGGTCGTCGTAAGGCGGCTCATGCCGAGATGACAAAGTCCCGGCCAACGCATTGTGTCCTGATGACTCCGGATGCCTCTCTCTTCGCGGGCGTCTCCGGTCATCAGGCGAAAATCGCCTCGCTGTTCGGTTCCCTGCGCTCGAAGCGGATCACTAGCCTAGGCGTCCGTTACGGCTATCTGGTCGAGATTGCGCTGAAACGCCTGATTCCATTGGGTCATCGCCACTTCCTGATGCCCTTCCTTAATCGGAAAAATAAAATGCAGTCTTCGATGGCGGCCATCGCAAAAATCGAGCAGGAGTTAGGCGTCCGCATCGATGTGTTACGTTCGTCGCAGCCGCTGACGACCGAGAATCTCGGGCGGTTCCTCCGGCGCGGGTTGGAGCATGGTGCGACCGCGGTGCTCTTCCCGCAGTGGACGGATTTTTTGCCGGCCGTCGCTTTCTTCGCTAAGCAAAACCTCGAGTTCCCCCGCGACGTTTCGATCGTCGCCCTCGTCGGCATAAGCCATGCACGTCAGTATTCGCCCTCCATTGCTTGTTGTCTGAGTTCCCCCGCTAGCATCGCGCAGCAAGCGGAAATTTGGATTCGTTCCGATAACGTCGACGATGAAGCCTACCGGATGGTCTATGAGAATTCGTGGCAACAGGGCGCCTCAATCGGCCCGGCGCCGAAGAGGTAGGGATAGCACCACGTGCTGCCCTTTTGCCGCGGGTAGGGTTGGCACTGCGTGCCAACCTAGGAGTTCGCCGCTGGGCGAACTCGGTAGGGGCGTGGCTTCGCCGCGCCCTCCTCAACGATGAATCGTGTCCCTCCCCTGGGTTCGCCCTGCGGCATCGCGGCCCCGGCCCTGCCTCGCTGCCAACACTCCTTACTTCTGACCAAGTTTGCAGGCCACAAAAGAACTTCTGCTTTATCAATATATAAAAGAGTATTCCGACGATATGTTACACCCGGAATACTCCGCGGTCCGTCGCCCTTTCTTGGTCGCGGCCTCCACCCTTTTTTTCCTCTCTGGTCTACCGCTTTTCGCTCAGGTCGCACCGACGCTCGATCCCGCCCGCATCGACCAGAATTTGAAGCCTGCTCCGCAGCCGAAATCGGTGCCGCGTAAGGAGGTCTCACTCAATAATCGGCAGCTGGCGCCCAAGGAGGCGGCGACGCTATCTTTTCAGTTCAAGGAGCTGCAGTTCTCTGGTAATCGCGTGCTCTCTTCGGTGCAGTTGGCCGCACTCTGGTCACATCGGTCTGGCGATGTCATCACGATCGAGGAGGTCTTCGGTTTAGCCAACGCGATTACCAAGGCTTA
>CAIYAN010000071.1 GCA_903924185.1 uncultured Opitutia bacterium
ATGGAGTCACGCGGACACCGTCAGTGGACCATGCAAGCAGACTTCGACCTTTCGGGTCGCTCGGGTGCGACGCGAGGCAGTGGTATCAGCGCGGGCTTTCAAGCGAAGGGCGTCCGCGAGGTTGATACGGTCCTTGCGAGCATCCGGGTCGTCCGCACAACCGCCGGCACGCAGACCTCGGCTGATGACTTGCATCTCAATCTCGCGTACGAGACCAACCCGACGAACATCGTCTTCTGGTATGCGCGCACCGATAGTGGCTACGATAACGCGCGGGCCGTCGACTTCTTCTCGATCAATGCCGCTGGCCTCGGCTTGCGGCTCTTCATGGATGGATCCGGCAAACTCGACGCTCGCGTGGGTCTGGCACATCGCACGGAGCGCTATGCGACCGTCGGCCAGGCTAATCTCTCCGCCCCCTCGGCGGACTTGGGCTTGGTGTTGACTCGGGAGTTAGGTTGGGCTGCCTTGGACTCGGCCATTTCCCTCGTCCCTTCTTTCCAGAAGTCTGGGGATTTCTACGTTCGGCATGAGTCTTCCATCAACCTAATGCGGGGGCCGGGACCGCTTTCCCTACGTTTAGGGATTTCTAACGATTTTCGCTCTCACCCGCAGGCTGGCCAGGTGAAGTTAGACACGGCCTACTTTGTTCGCTTAACCTATGTCTGGAAATAGGCAGAGCCATTTTGCTATAAATTAAGCAATGCTGATTAAAATTGAACAATACCCCCTGTGAATGGTTGCCTATTGAAGCGTGGCACAAGGGGTGCTTTTCAATAAGTGCATTTCATCGCTTTCCCATCCCCTAATCCATGAGCACCAACCCAGCCCGCCGCAACGCCATCGAGGCGATTGCTTCTCAGCCTCGCCTCCAGGGCAGCTTCGACTTCCGCAATGAGAAGATCGACCTGATCTACGGCCAGAATGTTTTCTCCCTCGATAAGATGGAAAAGCGCCTACCGAAGGACGTCTTCAAGTCCCTCAAGGCTAACATTGAGTCGGGCACTAAGTTGGACGCCGCCTCCGCTGATGTCGTGGCCGCTGCCATCAAGGATTGGGCGCTCGAACGTGGTGCGACGCACTATGCGCACGTCTTCTACCCGCTGACTGGCTTCACTGCCGAAAAGCACGACACCTTCTTCGAGCCTAACGGCAACGGAACGCTCGCCCAGTTCTCCGGCAAGGCCCTGATCCAGGCTGAGCCCGACGCCTCGTCGTTCCCGAACGGTGGCCTCCGCTCCACTTTCGAAGCGCGTGGTTACACGGCTTGGGACGTGACCTCTCCGGCTTACATCTTCGACACTGAAAACGGTTCCACGCTCTGCATCCCGACGGCATTCGTGTCGTGGAAGGGTGAGGCTCTCGACAAGAAGACCCCGCTGCTACGTTCGATGGCGGCCGTCAACAAGTCCGCCGCTCGCGTGCTCGCTCTCTTCGGCAAGAAGCACGGCTTCATCTCCGCTTCGTGTGGCCCTGAACAGGAGTACTTCCTGATCGACGCGCGTCTCTTCCACCTCCGTCCTGACCTCTACACCTGTGGTCGCTCCCTTTTCGGTTCGAAGCCGGCGAAGGGCCAGGAGTTCGAAGACCAGTATTTCGGCACCATCCCTGACCGCGTGCTCGCCTGCATGATGGAAACCGAGCGCGAGTGCTTCAAACTCGGGATTCCGATTAAGACCCGCCACAATGAAGTCGCTCCGTCTCAGTACGAAGTGGCTCCAATCTACGAGTCTGCCAACGTCGCGCACGATCACCAGATGCTCACGATGACGCTGCTCCGTCGCGTCGCTACCCAGCATGGTTTCGTCTGCCTCCTCGCCGAGAAGCCTTTCGCAGGCGTCAACGGTTCCGGTAAGCACGTCAACTGGTCCATTGGTGGCGCTGGCGTCGGCAACCTCCTCGAGCCTGGCCACAGCCCGCACGAGAACGCTCAGTTCCTGACCTTCTGCTCCGCCGTGGTTCGTGCGGTCGACCTGCACCAAGGCCTGCTCCGCGCCTCGGTGGCTTCCGCTGGTAACGACCACCGCCTCGGTGCCAACGAAGCTCCGCCCGCCATCATCTCGATCTACCTGGGCGACATGCTCAACGAAGTTATCGAGCAGGTGAAGAAGAGCGGTTCCGCTTCGACCTCCCGTAAGGGTGGTCACATGACCCTCGGCGTCGACACGCTCCCAATCCTCCCGAAGGACGCTGGCGACCGTAACCGCACTAGCCCGTTTGCCTTCACCGGTAACAAGTTCGAGTTCCGTGCCGTCGGTTCAGCCTTCTCGGTCGCTGGCCCGCTGACCGTCCTCAACACAATCATGGCAGACTCCCTCGATAAGCTCGCC
>CAIYAN010000072.1 GCA_903924185.1 uncultured Opitutia bacterium
CACAGCACCGCCCATCTCCTCCATGAGCTCGGCATCCTAGCCGCCCCCGAAGCCCACCCGGCTTGCACTGACCTCCGTGGGACGGACGAAGGCGCGCGCATGCGCGAAGCGCTACTCCGCCCCCGCCGTGTGGCTAAGCGTCTGGATATCCCTGGTCTCTAAACCACACCCTTTCGATGACTCCCTTTAAAATCACTCGTGTCGCGTCGCTCAAGACGGTCGCGGATTTCCGTGCCCACTGCGCCGCGATCGGCATCGACCTGCCGATGGAAGACAGCATTGAAGCCGGCAACGGCAACCCCCTCTCCCAACCCGTCGAACGCGTGCTGATCAACGGTAAGCGTATCGGCAACCGCATCGCCATCCATCCGATGGAAGGCTGGGACGGCACCACGACTGGCGGAACGTCCCCCGAGATGAAGCGACGCTGGCAGCGCTTCGGCGCGAGCGGCGCCAAGCTCATCTGCGGCGCCGAAGCCATGGCCGTCCGCGCCGATGGCCGTGCCAACACCAATCAACTCATCCTCAACGAGGAGAATCAGGCTAGTATCACGGAACTCGTCGATATTCTCAAGGCCGAGCACTTGGCCCAGTGGGGTACCACCGACGACCTTGTCATCGGTTTTCAGCTCACGCACTCGGGGCGCTTCTGTCGCCCAAACGATAAGAAGAAATGGGAATCTCGCGTGGCTTTCCGCCACCCCTTGCTAGACAAGAAATTTAATGTGATGTCGGACGACCAGGTCCTCACCGACGACGACGTCGAAGAGCTCATTCGATGCTACGTGCGCGCCGCCCAGGTCGCCCGCGACTGCGGGGCTGACTTCGTCGATATCAAGCACTGCCACGGCTACCTGCTCCACGAATTCCTCGGTGCCCACACGCGCCCGGGTAAGTTCGGCGGCTCTTTTGAGAACCGCACGCGTATCCTGCGCGACATCATCGCCGGTATCCGGGCCGACGGTAACCCCATCGACATCGGCGTCCGCCTGAGTCTCTTTGACATGGTGCCGTTCCGCCCGGACCCGACACTCTCGCAGCCCGGTAAGCTAGGACCCGGCATCCCCGAGGACTACGCCACGTGCCTACCCTACCGTTACGCCTTCGGCGTGAATCAGGCGAACCCCATCGACATCGATCTCACCGAGACCTTCGCATTTGTTAAGCTCCTCGGCGAACTCGGCGTGAAGATTCTCAACACCACCGCAGGCTCGCCCTACTATAACCCACACATTCAGCGCCCCGCGGCCTACCCGCCGAGCGATGGCTACCAGCCGGCGCATGACCCGCTGATTGATGTCGCCCGCCAAGTCCGCGTCGTGCGCGAAGTCCGCGCCCATGTGCCGACCAACATGGTCGTGGTCAGCTCCGGACTCAGCTACGTCCAGGAATACCTCCCGCACCTCGCGCAGCACATCCTGCGCACCGGCGGAGCCGACCTCATTGGAGTCGGCCGCGCCGTCCTCAGTTACCCCACCATGCTCGCCGACGCCGCGAAGAACGGGGCGCTTGAGACCAAGCTGATTTGCCGCACTTTCAGCGACTGTACGACCGCCCCGCGCAATGGGCTCATTTCGGGCTGCTACCCACTCGATAAGTTTTACACCGCCAAGCCCGAGTTTCAGCAGCTCAAGGACATCAAGAAGAACGTCGGCGCCTGATCAGCGACCGAAGATCTCCTTGGAACGGCGGCGCCATTCCGCCAAGAAGAACGCCTCTTCAAGCTCGAGAAACTTACGGCGATCAGCTTCGGTCTTAAGTTTTTCGTCCCAAGCCTGCGCACGTTGGATGGCCTGCTCGCGAGCCTCCGGTGAGCGATTAAAATTATGGTAAAGGGAGACGTAAGCCATAGCCCGAGGGTAGTCGCCCCGGAGCTCAACCAACAAGTCAGCGGCCAAGAGCGCATTATTGAGTCCGCCAGCGGCCCAGGCCTTCTCCGCACACGCCAAGGCCTCTTCCTTATCCAAGGGCACGACGATACCGCGACGATGCATCTCCGACAGGTTATGCCAAGCATCCGCCGAGCCCTTGGCCGCCGCCGCGCGATAGCAAGCTACCGTTTCCTTCAAATCCTTCGGTAGGATATCTCCGGCCGAATACATCGCCCCTAGGCGCGTCAGCGCCGCCGCCGAACCCTTATCGGCGGCCAACCGATAGCACCGCACGGCTTCGGCGTTATCCTGTAATCTCCCGACCCCGTACTCGGACAAGATGCCTAAGTTAAGGATGCCCATGGGTTCACCTGTAGCCCAAGCCGCTTGGAAATAGCCAATCGCTTTCAGATGGTCCTGCGGAACGAACTCACCAGTGGTATAGACCTCGCCCAGGCTATTCAGGGCTCGGCCATGTTTTTGTGCCGCCGCCTTCTCCATCCAGCGGATACCTGCTTCAACATCGGGCTTACCGAACGTTCCGCTCATCTCCGTATAACCAAACTGCCATTGGGCTTCGGCGTCACCAGCGGCCGCCTTGCGCTGCAGCTCGGGCCAATATTCTTGCTTCATCTTAAGTAGATAGCTCTCGGCTGTCTCCGCTTTCGCAGGCACCACCGAGGGCACGCTCATCGCCGGCTCCGCGCGCGAGGGCAGCACTTTGGGTGAGGCCGGAGCCACATTCGGGGCGTCAACGCTGACCTGCAGGACGACGACCATGGCCGCGATTCCCACCATAGACCACGCAAGCAAAACGGAATTACGCATGCCACAGCATAACCCCCGTGTAGAAAACACACAAGGGGTGCCCGAGAATTATTTAAATATATTTCCGACCCCCCAGCTCAGCGCTTGCGCAGACGGACGACGAGGCGGGCCGGCCCCGGCCAAGCAGCCCCCGGATTGGGCAAGAGGACGAAATCATCCGCGGCGACAACCTTCCATTCCTGCCCCGACACGACCTCCCAACCGGCGGCATGCCGCGGCAGAAAAGCGACCAGCGGACGGCCACCGCGTTCGGAGCCGTTCGTATCGACCGGGGCAAACGTCCCCGCCCCAGCTTTCGGTGTGATTGTCCAAGTCCATTCCCCTTTCGTGCCCTCAACCAGGGTCTCCTCCCAGCGAAGGGGGCCTGGCGCCATCTTCGCCGACCACTGGGGGTCACCGTAGAGGACGGTCACATTCTGGTCGAACTCAAGGCCACGGATATTGGCCTTCAGACGGCCGGCCTTGGCCTCAGCCAAGGTCCAGAGCAAGGCATGGTGATTGGCCAGGCGGGCCTCGCTGACGTTAAAACGGCCGGGTTGCTCGACAAAGTAATCCAGCACGCCCCACCCGGCGTAGCCGAACCAAGTCGGCTCAACGTAACCGAGCATCTGTAAGGCCCCACCAGTATTCAACCAAGCCAAGGCCATGCAGTCTTCCTTCTTAGGGACGTTGCCAATGAGACAGTTGCCGACCGCGAGGTAGACCTTCGGATTAGGCGAGCGGACCTCAGTGATTTTACCATCGAGCGATTTACCCACGAGCACACCGTCGCGGTGCGTAAAGATACCATTGCGGTAACGGTAGCCGGGCTGCCACTCGGTCTCGCTCGCATGGCCCGAAGTGATGAAGCAATCGGTCTGGCCGTCATTAAGGCGCTGGACGATTGCTTCCGTAGAATCAGCCGCCCCCTGCCCTTTAACGGCTAAAGGAGTCCCGTCCTTCACCCAAACCTCGCCGGCTTTGAATTCGGAGAACCAGTAACCACTCTGGACGCAATCCGAAGCGAAGGCGGTCGAAGCACCGACTTTACGAATCGTGAGCGGCACGGCCGGAGCGGCCAGCTTGAGCGCCAGTTCAGCGGTGCGGCCAGTGATGATGCCCCACTGAAAATCTTCGTA
>CAIYAN010000073.1 GCA_903924185.1 uncultured Opitutia bacterium
ATACAGACCCAAGAGACGCGGGAAACTAAAGTGCGAAGGGACTCAAACGAAGCTTCCGCCAACTTCATGCCGAAGGCGACCGCCAAGAATAGCAGTAAATCCAAAATAAATTCGCGCAAACCAAAGTCCCACGAGTTCTCCGTCCAGCGCGTTAAATAGGTAACAAGCATGCCATAGACCAGCAAGACGCCTGCCCACATGGAGGTGCCACGCCAAAAACTGCGCATGAAGAGGTACGGGATGGCGACCAAGAGCATGATTGCCCCGAAGACCGCGTCGCCATAGTAAGGCAGGACTGCCTTCACCCACTGCGTCGGTAAAGTCAAAATGAAGTAGGCAAAAAGGAGAATCCACGTCGTCAACCCTCCAGCGGGCATGAGCCGACGTGGCGCGAACGGCGCGGGTATGGGAGGAGCGGGCTGCATGAATCAGAAAGATTTATCTAAGACCATCGTGGAAAGCGCCGAGGCGAACCAGGCAGCGATATTGCCCGTTAGCCCGCCCCAGCCGTACTGCAACCACAGCTTGGCCGTGCAACAATGGGTGCTGCGAAAGAAAGCGGGTGGTGGGGTGCATGCTTAGCGGATTTTTTTGAGTCGCTCACCGCTGACCGCTGCGACGAAACGGACACGCGTCGGGACTTTATGAGCAGCCAACGCGCGCCGACAAGCGTTGCGAATCGCCGCCCGGAGTTGCTCGTGGTCCGCCGCGGGCGCCGCCACGACTTCCGCCACGACCGCCTGGCCAACCAAAGCGTTGGCTTCACCGCGCACCCGGCAATCAAGGACCAAGGGCAAGTTTAGGATCACCGACTCAACCTCAGCGGGCATGAGTTTCTCTCCGCCGACGTTGATGACTTCGCCCAAGCGGCCGAGGATGCGCAACGTGCCCTCGGGGCCGAGCTCGACCTTGTCGCCGGTCCGGAACCAACCATCGCTGGTGAACTTCCCTGCCCCATCGCGCGTGTCTAAATAGCCGCCCACCTGCGTCAGACTCCGCAGCCAGAGTTCATCGTCCACCACTTTCCATTCGGTGGACGGGTCCACAAACCGGATGAAGGTCGAATCAGCATCCGGACTTTCCGTCCGGATAATGCCGGTCTCGCTCGTACCAAAAGTCTGAATGAAGCGCACCCGCGGGAAGGCGGCACGCAAGCGCGACAAAAGGCCCGACGGCATGGGCTCCGTGCCGTAGGTGATGACCCGCAAGGAACTAAGGTCGTGCGTCTGGTGTTCGCCTGAAACCAAGAGGAGGTTTAAAAATGTCGGTGAAGCTGGCAGAACCGCGACCTGATAATGGGCTATCGCCGCCGCAACAACGGCCGCGGAGCGATCAGCCGGCACCACTAAAGTTGAGCCGGTGGCCAAAGCGCCGAGCAACGTGTTCAGCCCGCCGATGTGGTCGAAGCCCAGTAACGCGAGTACCGGCAGACGATTCCGACGGCGGTCTTGGTAGGTGGAAAGCAAGACCGTGAGGTCTTGCACCATCACTTTCGGCCGGCCGCTAGTCCCGCTGGAGAAAAGCACGAGGCCCGCATGGCCCTGCGTCCGCAACTGACCGAAGGCCGCATGAGCAGAGGGCTCTGACATCCGCGGTAACAGCGTCCAGCCAAAGCCCGCGCTCGTGATAATCCATTGCGCACCGATCTCGCCGAGTTTGCCTGGGTGCTCAGCAAGATTACCGGCGAGCGGCGCCACGCTATGGCCGGCGGCGGCCAAGGCGAATAGCCAGGCAACCGCCGCCGGCTCATGCTCTCCGACAATGGCGAAGACCGCCGGGCCGTCTAAGGCTAGGGCCTGCAGGTCGATGCGGACGGCCGCCTGCAAGCGGGCGAGATCTGCATAGGTGCAGTCACCCCAGGGCCCTTGCATGGCGAGGGCTGGACCGCAGTCCTGCAAGCGTTGTTCAAACCAAACGGACATCAGCTGAGTTGACTGAGATAACGAATAGAGCCGGTGGCGGCAGAGGGGCTCCGCCATTCTTGGGCGATAAAGGCAACGGCCTCGGCGAGGGTCGTCCCTTGGGGCCGGCCGATGCGCTGGTTGAGAGTATGGAGTTTGTCCGCCCCCACGGCCCGCGTGAGGTCAGTATCCACCGGACCAAGTCCGACAGCGTTCACCCGGACACCTTGGGACTGCAGTTCGCTGGCAGCGACCTTGGTCAAGGCTTCCACGGCGGCCTTGCTCGCCACATACGCGGCTTCGCCCGCTAATGACAGCGGCACCGCGACAGTCGTGAGGTTGACCACTAAGCCCGCCCGCTGTCGAACCATCGCCTTACCGACGGCTTGCAGGCAATGCAACGTCCCGAGGTAATTCACGCGCATGAGGGCTTCGGCCGTGGCAGCCGGGGTCAGGAGCAAAGCATTCATGGAGGCCGCCCCCGCATTATTGATCAGCAAGTCGATACGCCCAGCAGCCAGCACGATAGCAACGGCGGCCTGCACTGAAGCCTCGCTACCCACATCGACGGCATGGGCTTGAAAATGCGGATGCACCAAGGACTGCGGGCTGCGGGCGAAGCCGTGCACAGTCCAACCCTCCGCCAGGAGGCTTTCGGCGAGGGCCCGGCCGAGGCCGCGCGACGATCCAGTAATAATAACAACAGGCATGGGTTTAAGCTCGGGCAGCGGCCACAAGTTCGACGATATGGTCAGCCAATAAGCCGACACGGCGGAAGGGGGAAGTCAGGCGACTCATTGCCTTCTCGTCGGCAATAATCACCCACACCCCGCAGGCCTTATGAATGTCGTCTTCGAGGTCGGACATCAACGTCACGAGGCCGATGCTATCGAGGGGGGAAGCCTCGCCAAAGAGGCGGGTCTGCTCATCGGCTTGCGCCAAGGCGGGCTGGCTCAACTCCTGCCCCAAGCGGGCGAGTCGAGCTAAGACGAGCTTTACGGCGTCATCCCTAGTAAAGGTTGGCATATTCATGAAAGTTTTTGGGCAACGCCCTGCAGGACATCGACGAATTGGGCGGAGAGATCGCCACGCGCGAACCGCTGCTCCGCTAGGGTGCGGGCGGCTGTCCCGGCGCGACGGCATCGTTCCGGGTCTGTGGCTAAGGCCTGCAAAGCATCGGCGAAAGCGGCGGGGTCACGGGGCGGCACTACGATGCCGGCGCCAGCTTGCTCAATCATCGCCGCTAACCAACCGGGGTAGTTGTTGACGATGGGAATCCCCGCGGCGGCGTAATCGAAGAATTTATTAGGTGAGGTACCGTCGTAGAAGGCCGGCACATCCTTGAGCACCATCAAGCCGCAATCGAGCGACGCCGTGATGGCCCCTAACTGCTGCTTCGGGACCGGGTTGAAGAAGAGGCAATTGGTCAGGCCATCCGCCGTGGCCAACGCCCTTAGGCGGTCTTTTTCCTTCCCGTCGCCGATGAAGGCCAGTTTCACGCGGGTATCGCCGCGTCGACGCAGCTCTCGGGCGACATCTAATAAGGCATCGAGGCCGTTGGCAGGGCCATGGGCGCCCGTAAAGCCAGCCACAAAATCCCCCGTAGCGATGCCGGGTAAAGCGAGCGGCGCCCGCCGGCGGGGGTGAAACAAATCCAAATCACACCCATTGGGAATCAGGGTAACCGCGCGGCCATGCGGCGCCCGGCGTTGAATCCCTGCCACGATCCCAGGGGAAAGTCCAATGCACGCATCAGCACCGCGATAAGCCGCCCACTCGAGGAAAGACATGGCACCTAGCAGTAAAGGGTTCCGCACCCCCAAGGCGCGCGGGAGCTCTGGCCAAAGGTCACGCACCTCAAAGACAAAAGGCTTCCCGCGGAGCCAGCGCGCGGCGAGCCCAGGGAGAGCGGCCGTCAGCGGCGTCGAGGTGGCAAAGGCAACGTCGTAACTTTCGGTTAAGGCCAAACGGAGCGAGCAGAGGGCGAACCAGGTGAACGTCCAACCGCGCCGGAGCAAACCGTCCCGATTAGAGTAAGGCAGCGGCAGAGAAATCACATCGATGCCCTCGACGTCGCCTCGCGACCAACCCGCTGATTGATTCCAGGGCAGGTTCAAGCCGGACTGAGCATGGGCACCGCAAACCATCGTGACCGAATGCCCACGAGCGATGCAGGCCCGCGCGAACTCATAGGAACGCGTTCCGCCAGATCCAAGCGGGGTCGCAAAATGCTGATGGAAGTAGAGGAGCCGCATACCGGCGGGCGCTTAGCCGAGATCCTGCTCAAGGACGGCGCGAATCTTACGGGCGGCGGTACCGTCACCATAGGGATTCTGCAACTGAGAGCGGCGGAGGTACTCAACCGGGTCATCGAGGAGGCGCGTGGTTTCCTGGCAAATGCGCGCTGGGTCGGTGCCGACCAAGATACAGGTCCCAGCGGCGACGGCTTCGACGCGTTCGGTGGTATTACGTAAAACCAAGACGGGCTTCCCCAAAGAGGGCGCCTCTTCCTGCACGCCGCCCGAGTCGGTGAGAATCACCGTGGCGCGGTCCATGAGCCAGACAAAGTCTTCATAGCGTGCCGGCGAAATCAGGGCGATGCGCGGATTCTTGCCGAGGAGGCGATGCACGGGTTCCTGGACTAAGGGATTGAGGTGCACCGGATACAGCACGCCAAGGTCTGGATGGCGCTCCGTCAATTGCTGCAGGGCGCGGCAAATCTGCTCGAAGCCTAAGCCGAAGGACTCGCGGCGGTGGCCAGTAACCAGCAACCATCGAGCCTTCGGGTCAGTCAGGAATCGCTGAGCGAACGCCGGCGGGACGCCTAACCGTGCGATGACTTCCGCGTCTTGACCGAGGCCCTGTAAGCGGGCCCGCGTCCAGAGCAACGCATCGACCACGGTATTACCGGTCACAGTACAGGATTTGTCGTCGATGGCTTCACTGAGAAGGTTCTCGCGGGCCTGCTCGGTCGGACAGAAATTCCAGCGGACTAAGGGCGCGGTCAAACGGCGGTTCATCTCCTCCGGAAACGGCGAGCGCATGTCATCCGTGCGGAGGCCGGCTTCCACGTGCCCCACTGGGACGTTCGCATAGAACGCGGCCAAGGCCGAACCGAGGACAGTCGTGGTATCACCCTGCACAAGGACCGCGTCGGGGCGGGCCATGGTAATCCATGAGTGGACGGACGTGAGCACCCGCGCAGTAAGATCAGCCAAGCCTTGGCCGGGCTGCATGAGGTTCAGGTCCACATCTGGACGGAGGCCAAAGACAGCGAGCGTCTGGTCGAGCATCTGACGATGCTGGGCGGTCACCACGAGCACCGGGCGAATTTTCTTCGACTGCAGGAGCTCAAAGTAGAGCGGCGCCATCTTGATGCATTCAGGACGGGTGCCAACAATCAGGGCGACGGTACGCATGAGGTTTAAAGGGGGTAAGGGAGGCCGTCGACCAGCACGGCATCGGGGCGTAAATCGATGGCGCAACCGAGGGCGGTCACGAAAGTAACGGTGCGACCTGCGGCCGACAGGCGGCGCGTCCAGGACGGCTCCCGGCGACCATATCGAGACGCGAAGAAGCCTTCCCCTGTCTGCGTATCCGCTGAAATCCAATTTTCTTCCGAGGGCTCCGAGCAAACTACCGCCAGCCGCTCCAGCCCGGCGCGGGTGCGGCCGTGCCAACGGAGTTCGCAGCGACCAGTCGCAGCGGATGCCTGAACTTGATCGACGACGACAAAACCTTGCGGCAAGCGCAGGACTCGGCGGGTCCACGTGGCTCCCGCCAGATCCCGCAGGCTGGCACAAAAGCCCGAGGGTTCAGACTGGCGGATACAAGGCACCCACGGCAACCACAGGAAACGGCCGGCCTTGCGCATCGGCCCGCGACCCGCCGTGGTGACGACATTATGATGCACAGCTGATCCAAAGTCTTCCGCTGGGCCGCCACGGTAGGAAAATGTGCCCACGTCTTCGGTGAGCCAGGCGCCATCCCAATAGAGGGAGACGTGTAGTTGGTCGGCCTGGCTAGGCCGGTACCGCCAAGCGGACGGCATCCGCAAGAACGCCGCACCGCGATGATTGCGTAACACGCCGACGCCAGCAGCCGGACAGTCCACCTCTCCGCCACCCGCCTCAGAGCGCGTGGTGATCGGCATAGGCCCAACCAATAACAAGGAAGCCACATCCCACGGACCAGCGACTGGCCGACTGCCTAGGAACAAGGCCTGCGCGGCGCCCACGGCGGGACGGAAGTCGTGGGCGGGCACCCCGCTAAGCGGAAACAGATCCGCGCTATCGTCGGCACCGTAACGGGGCACGGTCCCGTCGGCCTCCATTAAGTTCAGCAGGAACTCGGTGGCTTGGCTGACCTGATCACGCGTGTGCGGCGGGAGCCGTTCGCCTTCGGCAATCAGGACAACTTCAGCCCACGTCATTAATTGCAAGAACAGGCGATGGTAATTCGTTGAGTGCTGACTGAAGCCACCGTCCGCATCAACGAGCGCATCCACTTGCGGGAAAAGCGTCTCGAGCCCTTGGTCGCGCCAGCCCGCGGCGCCTTCCAGCTGCGGCCACAGCGCGCCCGCAGTGAAGAGCCCAAGTGACTCGCTGATACCGTGGTTGTTCTGCTGCGAAAGGGCGTACGAAAGGTGCGCCTGAATCCGCTCCGCCGTCGCCGTTGCGAGCCGGGCGGTCAGCAGCACGCGCGCATCCGTCGTCGCGGGGTGACCCCGAAAGGCCTGCAACGCGTAGGCCACGGCGATGAGCCGGAAAGAAGCTTCCTGTCCGCACATCCATTGCGGCCCGCGGTTGGGTGGGTTGGCCTGCATCCAGTCTTCGAGCAAAGCCCAGAACCGTTCGACGTGCCGAGTCTCTCCATCAAGCACCCAAGCACGCACTAACGGGTAGACCCAAGCGAAGCGCGAGAGTTCCCAAACCCCTTTGATGTCGGTCGTGCCCGCGTCCGAGAGTCTTGTCCAATGCACGGCGGCATCCACGCTGGCGCCATTGAGCACGCTGGTCTGCCAACGTGGGTGCACGCCGGCATCCCATAAGTCGTGGTTGAAGATCCGAAAACGCCCGAGCGCTAAGAGATCGGCTTCGGCCACGGGTGAATGTCCATTTTCGATGGCCCAAGCCTCGACATGCGCGGCCAGAAAAGCGCGGTCGATTTTAGCAATCGGGAGATACGGCGCGGAGCGACGCCAGCGGGTCACATAATCGCCTGGTACCTGAATCTGGTCCCAA
>CAIYAN010000074.1 GCA_903924185.1 uncultured Opitutia bacterium
CACCAAGGCTTCGAGCCAACGGTAGCCGAGGCGGGTCAAGGCCAGCAAAACCAATACGTCTAGGGCAGTGATGATCGCGCCAAAGAAGAGCGGAATACCAAAAAGGATTTGCAACGCGATGGCCGAGCCGAGCAGCTCAGCAAGGTCCATCGCAATGATACCCAGCTGGGCCGCGACCCAGAGGAACTTACCGACGGCCGGCGAATAACGCTCCCGACAGGCCTGGGCGAGATCGAGGCCAGTCGCGACATTGAGCCGCACGCAGAGGTGCTGGAACAAGATCGCCATTAGGTTCGACAGCAGGATGACCCAGAGCAGTGCATAGCCGAACTGCGAACCACCCGCGAGGTCGGTCGCCCAATTCCCCGGATCCATGTAACCGACCGAAACTAAGAAGCCTGGCCCGACGAAACCCAAGAAGCGCCGGAAGGCACCCCAGCGGGAGGCGTTACGGGCGGGATTCGGTTCGGCTGTCCTCATCAGTCTTGAGCATTACGCCCCGACCGTTGCTGTCAACCCGCCGCCAGTCGGACAGAGTAGACAGCCAAGCCAGACCAGAGGGCCGTTCGCCAAGCGTGCGAATGGATGAGGCTGCCCAAGGCCGGCGAGGTCGGGCCTTGCAGTTGTAATCGCCGGTGGCACGGGACGGACCAGGCGGCCGTTAACACCCAGCAGACGAGCACGAGGCCAAGGCCCAAGCCACCGCCCGCGATGACGGTCAGCCAGACATGACCTCCCAGTTGGGCGAACAGCAGAGGCCCGACGACCCAGCCGACGCGACGGGTATAAGCCTCATGCGCCTCGGCGAAGCCTTCGGGGCGCCAGCGAGCAAAGTCAGGATAGGTGCAGAGTAAGATCAGCCAGGAAACCGCAGCCATCGCGACATCGATGCACGCCACGCCGAATTGGATTAAACGAAGGTCCATGAGTGTACCGAAGTGGGTTTTGCCCTTTGCACAACCCAGCGAGACGTTAAACCCATGGCATGCCCCGCCTTCTCCTTGGTCTATTCCTCGGTGCCTTGCTCTCGCTGATGCCTGCCTCCGCGCAGGAGACCCCGCCCAACTTCGTCATCCTCTTCGCCGACGACCTCGGTATCAATGACCTCGGTTGTTTTGGCCGGAAGGATCAACGCACCCCGAACTTAGACAAGCTCGCCGCCGAAGGCGCCCGCTTCACCCAGGCCTACGCCGCGGCTTCCGTCTGCTCCCCTTCGCGGGCCGGTCTCCTGACTGGCCAAAGTCCGGCTCGACTGAAGATCACCACGTTCCTCACCGGTCGCAGCGACCGCGCCTCGCACCGTGTGCTCGCCGCACCGATCAACCTGCATCTTCCGGACGGTGTCCAAACGATCGCCCAACTCCTCAAACCGAAAGGCTACGTCTCGGCGGCGGTGGGCAAGTGGCACCTCGGCGGTAAAGGCCATCAACCGACCGACCACGGTTTTGACGAATACTTCGCTGGCCGAGTCAATGCAGGCGCGGAATCGCCGCAGGGCGGCAAAGGCGAGCTCGGCCAAGCCGACGCGGCGGTGAAGTTTATTGAACGCAGCAAGGACAAGCCCTTCTTCCTCTACCTCGCTTTCGACAACCCGCACATTCCGCTCGCCGCGCCAGCCAAGGGTATCGAAGCCAACGCGAAGTCCTTCCACCCAACCTACGCCGCGCTCGTCGAATCGCTCGACACCGCCGTCGGTCGCGTCCTCAAGGCCCTCGAAGATAACGGTCTCGGGAAGAATACCTTCGTCGTCTTCGCGTCGGATAATGGCGGCGTACATGTTTCGGAACTACGCGAAACACCGCCCACCCACAATGAGCCCACGCGCGCGGGTAAGGGCTTCCTCTACGAGGGCGGCATTCGCACCCCGCTGATCATCCGCTTCCCAGGTCGACTCGCCATCCGCGAAATCGCTGAGCCCGTCGTCCTCGGTGATATCTGTCCGACCATCTGTGCGTTGGCCAAGGTCAACCCGCCTGCGGTTCAGGACTTCAAAGACCTCTCCCCCCTGCTCTTCGATAGTAAGCCGGCCAACGCCACCCCGCGCGCGCTCTACTGGCATCAGCCGCACTATATGAACCAAGGCGGCAAACCCGCCGGGGTCATCCGCGAAGGTGACTGGAAACTCATCGAACAATACGAAGACGGGAGCCTCGAGCTCTACAACCTCGCGAAGGACCCGAGCGAAATGACCGACGTAGC
>CAIYAN010000075.1 GCA_903924185.1 uncultured Opitutia bacterium
AACCTCAACCTCGCCGACAGCCAGAGCGTCACGGTCTTCGCCTCCGCCGCGGGCAGCTCGAAGGACAGCAAGGTCGAAGTCCGCCTGGATGCGCCCAACGGCCCGCTCCTCGGCACGGTGAACATCACGCACACCGGCGATTGGAATAAGCTAGCCGAGAATAAGGCACCACTGGCTGGCTCCACTGGAAGGCACGACGTCTACCTCGTGCTAGTCAACCCAGGTAAAGGCGGGCTGATGAACATCGATTGGATCCAGTTTAACCCTTGAGGCTGAAAGACTCCGCGGGCGTGGCCCCATGGGGCCACCATGGATTAGGCTCCCCCTTCGGCGAAGTGACGGAAGTTTCGCTTTGCCCACGAACTTCTAGCCGTCAGGTTTAAGCGTCCGTCCCGCACCTCGTGTCCGACTCTGTCCCTAAGCCCAAGCCCCTCGACCCCTTCGACCCCGAGGTTATCGCCCGTTCCAACCGGGCCATCTTGGTGGGGCTGCAGCGGCAAGGTGAGACGGCGGCGGAAGCGCAATCGCTCCTAAACGAACTGCACGAACTCGTCGAGAACCTCGGAGTCGAGATTCGCGGTTCACTCATTGCCCGCATCCGCGAAGAAAGCCCGCGCCACCTGGTCGGCTCCGGCAAGATGGAGGAAATCTCCAAGCTCGCGCACGACAAAGAATGTGGCCTCGTCATCTTTGACGATGAACTCACGCCGGCGCAGCAGCGTAATTGGGAGAAGGACTCTCTCGGCCTGCACGCCATCGATCGGCAGGAAGTCATCTTAGATATCTTCGTCTCACGGGCGAAGACCAAGGAAGCCGTCCTGCAAGTCGAGCTCGCCAAACTCCAGCAGCAGCTCCCGCGCCTGAAGCGCCTCTGGTCGCACTTGGACCGCCAGCGTGGCGGCGGCGCGATGCAGCGTGACGCCGGCGAGACGCAGATGGAAATGGACCAGCGCAAAATCCGCGACAAGATTGCGAAAGTCCGGCGAGACCTGGCGGCCGTCGTAGCCCAGCGCGCCACGCAGCGTAAGCAGCGCCAACGCATTCCATTACCGACCGTTTCGATTGTCGGCTACACCAATGCGGGAAAATCCTCGCTGCTGAACAAACTCACTGGCTCGGACGTCCTCGCGGTGAACCAGCTCTTTGCGACGCTCGACCCGACGACCCGGCGCCTTGCATTACCGTCTGGCCGCGCGATGCTCCTGACCGACACCGTCGGTTTCGTCCGCCGCCTACCGCACCGTCTGGTCGAAGCTTTTAAAGCCACCTTAGAAGAAGCGATTCAAGCCGACTACCTGATTCACGTCGTCGACCTCTCTTCCCCTGAACGGGAGAAGCACGCCGAGACGACCCTGCAGGTCCTCCAGGAGATTGGTGCGGGCGACCGCCCCATCATCACCGTCCTCAATAAGGCAGACCTCGTGGATGAAGTAGTGAAGTCCGAGGCCAAGGCTCAGCACCCCGGGGCCATTCTCTTTAGTAACTTTACAGGCCAAGGCATCCCCGAGCTACAGGACCTCTTGGAGTCCTGTGCGGCCGAGCGTGACAAGAAAGTCACCTTGCTCCTCCCCCACGATCAATACGCCCTGTTGGCCAAACTTCACGCTGGAGCCACCGTTTTATCCAGTAAATCCGAGGATGCCGGCACCCGGGTGGAGGCCATTGTCCCGGACCGGCTCCAGGCCCAGGTCCAGCCCTGGGTCGTGGCCCGATGATTTTTTGCTCCCCAAAACCGAAACTTTCCCTTAATAATCGGGTTCTAATACCGTAATACACCACATGCGTCACCTCGCCCTCCTCTCCCTCCTCGTCACCGCCTCGGCCTTTGCCGCCGACGCCCCCAAGGCCAACGCTGACCGCGAAAAGGCTTGGAAGGCTGACATCTTCCCAATGCTCGAAAAGAGCTGCGCGGGTTGCCACGGCAAGGACCCGGCCAAGAAGGCTAAGGGCGGTTACAACATCATGACCCTCGAGTCGGCCGCCAAGGGCGGTAAAGAAAACGGTGTCGGCATTACCTGGGGTAACGCTGCCAAGAGCTCGCTCTACACCCTCTCCGAACTCGGTGCGACCAAGCGCGATGAAGAAATGGCCATGCCCCCGAAGAAGGCCAAGTCCGAGCCCCTGACCAAGGACCAGCTCGCTAAGCTCAAGGCCTTCATCGAAGCCAAGTAAGC
>CAIYAN010000076.1 GCA_903924185.1 uncultured Opitutia bacterium
GACCGCAAGGATCGGGCGGCTTTCGCTGGGGGGCGTGGCCAGGGTGGCGGTGCGCTTACGGGCAGGGGCGGGCATGAAAAATTATTCGCTGAAGAGGTTGCCCTGCGACGTCACGTCGGTGTGGGGCGCCGTTGGGTCGGCGTGAATATGGCGCGGTGGACGAGTCACGCGGGCGGCGAGGGCGCGGGTTCGCTCTTGGGCGAGGCGCTCGACCATGCCCGTCAGGGCGTGGCGAATCCACTTCGGGGTGAAGGCAGCGTGACCGTAGTCGCACGGGCCGTAACCGTGCACGCGGCCAGCTTGGAGGAGCGCGTCGTTCTGCGCGAACTCCGCTTCGTTCGTCGGTACGTAGACGGCAAAAGCCTTGCCACCGTTCTTACGTAAAAGCGAGAAGACCGGGACATCGCTGGGGCCATCGGCGACGTAAATCATATTCTCGAAGGGCACGCGGCGGTCTTCGGCCTGCACGACGGAATTAACATCGATCTCTGGATTCTTATTCGAGCCTTTATTAATCTCGAAGAGGAAGCGGGTCTTGATGGTGTTGTCGACCATTGCGGCGACTTGCGTGATCTCGGTCGGCAGTTCGAGGGCGAGTTCATCCTGCTTACTGAAGTGCGGCGGCAGCGGGTGCTCGAGGAATTCGCAGCCGTAGATGCCGTCGCAGTGCGCGGCGAGCGAAGTGCCGCGGATCATCTCGGCGAGACCCGTGCTGATAACATAATGCTCGAGGCTCACCTCGACGTTGTGCTTACGGCCGAGTTCGCGGACGAACTCCTTCAGCGCTGGGAAAAATTCCGGGAGGCCCGGGCAGAGCTCGATTTCGCCGCCCAACTCGCGGAGCTGGCGGTTCGTGAGTCCCTTCATGGGGCCTGACTTCACATAGCTGAGCAGGTGGTTCAGGTAGACGGAGTCCTTGGAGGTACGGATGCCTTTACGGGCATACAAGGCCGGCAACTGGTTGGTTTCCTTCCAGAATTGCTCTTCATCGACGCCAAAAGCGCGGAAGAGCGGGGTCTGCATGTACCCAGGACAAAGGGTCTTATCAAAGTCCCAAACACAGGAGAGGACGTGGCTGCCGCGTAGGGCGGGTTCCTTGGTCTGCATGCTAAATCGAAAGAGGTTGAAAGGTCGGGCTTGCGGGGAGAGTCCCCAAGCATCCATTAACTAACGGAGGCAGCCCCGCTGTCCAAGCCCGATTCCCGTTCCACCCACCATGGCCGAAGCCCCCCTCAGACCCGACCTTTCAGGCCTCCGCCGTCGCCTTACCGAACTGGAAGGGTTCATGGCCGACCCGGCGACATTCGGGGATAGCCGCCGAGCCGCCGCCCTCGGGGCCGAACTGCGCTTCACCGGCAAGGCAGTCAAAGCCGATGACCTGCTGACGAGCCTGGAGAAAGAACTCGCCGAAGCCCGCGCCCTCGCCCACGAAGCCGACCCCGAGATGCGCCGGATGGCTGATGACGAAATCCGCCGCCTGACGCCCCTGATTGAGGTCGCCCGCGACCTACTGATTAAGGCGATTGTCCCACCCAACCCTGACGATTCCCGCAATGCGATGGTGGAAATCCGCGCCGGGACAGGGGGCGAAGAGGCCTCCTTGTTCGCGTCCGAACTGCTCCGGGCCTACACGCGTTTCGCCGAGCGCAAGGGCTGGAAGTGCGAGTTGATGTCCTTGTCCCACTCCGACCTCGGCGGGGTCCGCGAAGCGGTTCTACTCATCGAAGGCGAAGGGGCCACCGCCCTGCTCCGCCACGAAGCCGGCGTCCACCGCGTCCAACGCGTCCCCGCCACCGAGGCCTCCGGTCGCGTCCATACTTCCGCCGCCACGGTCGCCGTCCTCGCCGAAGCCGAAGAGGCCGAAGTGGTGCTCAAGCCCGAAGACCTCGACATGTCCGTGGCCCGTGCTTCCGGTGCCGGCGGCCAACACGTTAATAAGACGGAATCTGCGGTGCAAATCATCCACAAGCCGACAGGGCTGATGGTCTACTGCGCCGACGAGCGTTCTCAGCTCCGTAACCGCCAAAAGGCCCTCCGCGTGCTGCGTTCACGCCTCCTCGACCTGACCCGCGCCAAGGAACGCGAGGTCCGGGCCGATACCCGCAAGAATATGATTGGGTCGGGCGATCGCTCGGAACGTATCCGGACCTATAATTTTCCGCAGAACCGTATCACCGACCATCGTATCGACCTCACGGTCCACGGGATTGAACAGGTCCTCGAGGGCGACCTCGACGAACTGGTGAACGCGCTCTATGAAGCTGACCTGCGCTCGCGCGCCGAGGCCATCACTCGGCCTTCAGTGTAAAGGCGGCTTCGGTCTCGGAGACCCGGAAGATGCCTTTGGCGCCATCGCCGTCGTCGAGGCGTCCATCCACGACGAGCAAGATACGCAGCGAGCTGGTGTCTGGCGTCGAAGGAGTGAAGACCACGGCGGCGATACCTTTGCCGGCCGGGCTGTCCGGCGTGAAACTCCAGGTGCCATTAACGGAAGCCTTGTCCAACGACGGTTGCACGACTTTGGTGAAACCGAAGGCGGCGAGATCGGCCGGGGGAACGCGGAAGTCGAACTTGGCTGGCCACGCGCCTTTCTCGAGGCGGTACTGAATAAGCGGCGACCGGGCATCGCGGTAGACGAGAGCCATGCTGTCGGCCTGGAAATGGTCGCGGAGGATAAAACCAAAGGCAATGAGGAGACCAAGGGAGAGCCCGCCCACGGCCCACATCGCCGCGTGGTACCAAAGGGGCGAGGCAGGGGCCAAGAGGATGGTTGGGACTTTAGTTTCGGAGTCGGCCATGGAAAGGGGTGTCGATTATCTTTGCGGGGTTCGGGCTCCGTTCAAGCCCGGAGCGTTTTGTTTCTTGGATAGGTACGGGTTTCCGCCTTCGATGGCCCTGCATGGATCCCGCCTACCTCGAACGCTTCGCTGGCGTCGGCCGCCTCTACGGGCTGGCCGGCTTGGAGCGACTGTCGCGCAGCGGCTTCCTGATTGTGGGGCTGGGCGGCGTGGGCTCTTGGACGGCGGAGGCCCTCGCCCGCTCCGGGGTCGGCCACCTGGCGCTCGTCGACGGGGATGCCGTTTGTATTTCTAATACGAACCGGCAACTGCACGCGGTCGCCGGGGCCGAGGGCCAAGCCAAAACCGAAGCCGTCGCGGCCCGGGCACGCTCCATTAATCCAGGCATCCAGACGACCCTGCACACGCGCTTCTTGTCCCGCTTTAACCCGCATGAGGTCCTCGCCGGCTTTGAGGGCGTCGTCATCGATGCGATGGACGCGCTTTCGCCGAAGTGCGGGCTGATCGCCGAAGCGGTGAACCGGAAGCTCCGCGTGGTGACAGTCGGGGGCTGCGCCGGTCGCCTCGATGGGACGCGCCTCAAGGTGACCGACCTCCGTGATTCGCGCGATGACCCGCTGATGATGCTGGTGCGCAAACGGCTGCGCCAAAACTTCGACTTCCCGCGCGGTAAGACGGCGTTTGGGGTGTCGTGCGTGTGGTCCGACGAACCGTTCACGCAACCGACCGATTGCGCAGGTCTACCCGGCGGCGAAATCCCCGAGGGGGAAGACCTGCACCCCAACTGCGAATGGGGCTACGGGACGGCGTCCCACGTGGCCGGCGCGTTCGGACTCGCCGCCGCGGGTGAAGCGCTGCGGCTCGCTTTATTGCCCAAGGAATAAGCGGGTGAAGTTCACGCGCGTGAGCTCCGCGGCCTGCTCGGGCCGAAGCTGCCGAGTCCGGGCGAGTTCCTCCAAGTTAACTAAAAGGTTCACCGGGTGATTTTGCTCAACGCCCGCCGCGTCTGGCGCGAGCTCCTGCCGCCGGTACTCCGGGGCTGGACATAACGCCGGGGCATCGGTCTCGACCAGCACGCGGTCCGAGGGGATCGCGGCGGCAAACTGCGCACGGAGGTCGGCCTTCGTCGGACGGAGGTGATGCGCGCTGAAGGAGAAATAAGCCCCGAGACGGACTAGCTCTGGTACTAGTTCAACGGGGCCATTCCAGCTATGCAGGAGGAAACCGCGCCGCGGGACGGGCGTGTCCCGCAAAATGTCCATGAGCGGACCCATCGCGCGGACACAATGAATGGTGAGC
>CAIYAN010000077.1 GCA_903924185.1 uncultured Opitutia bacterium
ATCTTGGCGGCTTGCTCACCGTTGATGCCGCGCACGAGGAGTACGCGGCCGAACTTAGCTTCGAGCGCCTTGAGCCGATTCCAGGCAATCCACGGTGCGGCCAAGGCCAGCCCCCCGAAGAGGCAGACGATCAGCAGAATCTTGGTTTCCGGGGGCATCGGCCCAAACCCTGTGCTTTTACGGAGGTTCCTTCAAGGACGGACCTAAGCCCTTTTGGTATAAGGTCGATTAGAAGCCGTGGTGAATCAGGCCCGCTGGGCGAGGGGCGTTGACCCGTGGTAGGCGAATTGTCTAATGCTCTCATCATGAATCCCGAACTCGTCCGGAGCTACCTGGTCGGCCTGCAGGATCGCCTCTGCGGTCTCATCGAGGAAGTCGACGGCAAGGCCAAGTACATCACCGACGAATGGACCCGGGCCGAAGGCGGTGGTGGGCGCACGCGCGTGATCTCCGGCGGCACAGTCATGGAAAAGGGCGGGGTAGCTTTTTCGGACGTCCGCGGCAGCAAGCTCCCGCCGTCTGCCACGCATAGCCGCCCCGAACTCGCGGGCCGTGGCTTCCGCGCCATGGGCGTGTCGGTCGTCCATCACCCGCTCAACCCGTACGCCCCGACGTCGCACATGAACGTGCGCTTCTTCTGCACCGACGGCCCCGATCCCGTCTGGTGGATGGGCGGTGGTTTCGACCTGACGCCTTATTACGGCTTCGAAGAGGACGCCCGTTCCTGGCACCAAGCCGCGAAGACGGCCACGGGCGCGAACTACGATAAGTTCAAGGCCTGGTGCGACGAGTACTTCCTGCTCAAGCACCGCGGCGAGTCGCGCGGTATCGGCGGCATCTTCTACGATGACTTCACCGAGGGTGGCTTCGAACAGGCCTTCGCCCTCATGCAGAAGGTCGGCGATGCCTACGGCCCCGCTTACGCCGAAATCCTCCGCCGTCGCGCCCAGACCCCCTACGGGGACCGGGAGGTCGAGTGGCAGGAGATCCGCCGCGGACGCTACGTCGAATTCAACCTCGTCTTCGACCGTGGGACCATCTTCGGCCTGCAGTCTGGCGGCCGGACCGAGTCGATTTTGATGTCCCTGCCGCCCCGCGTGCAGTGGCGTTACTGCCACCAGCCCGTCCCCGGGACCCCGGAGGCAGAACTAATCTCGCATTATCTGAAACCACAGGATTGGGTGAAGGAGTCTTGATGAACTCCCGCGATCGCTTCCTCGCCGCCCTCCAACGCCAGCCCCATGCCCGCCCGCCGGTCTGGATCATGCGTCAGGCTGGCCGTTACCTGCCTGAGTACCGCGCGCTGAAGGCGAAGTCCGACTTCCTGACCATGGTGCGCACGCCCGACCTCGCGGTCGAGGTGACGCTGCAGCCGCTCCGTCGTTTCGCGAAGCTCGATGCGGCGATCCTCTTCAGCGACATCCTCGTCATCCCCGAAGCCCTCGGCGTTGGTTACCGTTTCCGCGACGAAGGCGGCATCGCCATGGAGCGTGCGCTCTCGACCGAAGCCGACCTCGCCACGCTCGACGTGAACGGTGCCGCGGAGCGTCTCAATTACGTCTATGAAGCCCTGCGCCTCCTCCGCAAGGAACTGGGCATGAACAAGGCCCTCTTAGGGTTTGCTGGTTCGCCTTGGACGCTGGCCTGTTACCTCGTCGAAGGCGGCGGCTCGGAAGACTTCCCGAAGACCAAGGCCTTGGTGAAGTCGAACCCCCGGATGATGCACCGTCTCCTCGAGACGCTGGCCACCGCGGTCGCCGAATACCTCACGCGTCAGTTCGCCGCCGGCGCCGACGCCATTCAGATCTTCGACAGCTGGGCCGGTGCCTTGGACGGCGCCGACTACGAGGAGTTCTCGTTGCGCTACATTCGGGCTGTCTTGGAGCGCCTCCCGAAGGCCGCCCCCGTGATCCTTTACGCCAAGGGCAAGTCCCCGCAGGCTGAGGCCTTGGCCCGCACGGGCGTCCCTTGCCTCGGAGTCGACTGGACCATGCCCCTTTCGCAGGTCCGGGCCCTCGCGGGCCGTCCGATTTGCCTTCAGGGTAACTTGGACCCGACGTACATGCCGGGTGAGCCAGCCGCGGCCGCCGCGGCCGTCCGCGCCATCCTGCAGGATAATGCCGGTGACCCTGGCCACATCTTCAACCTCGGTCACGGCATCACCCCCGATGCGCGGATTGAGACCTTCCAGGCGGTCGTGGATGAAGTGACGAAGGAGTAGGATAGGGGATAGGGGATGGGGTAGATAGATGCCGTGCAAACGTGCAAATCGGCCCTAGGCCTGTGCAAACGTGCAAGTTGAAATGTGTGTGGCGGTTGGCGGATGGCGGTTGGGGAGATGCGTAGACCCATGAAACCAGGTAGGGCGATCACTGCGTGATCGCCTAGTTGCATCACTTTTAAAGACGTAGATCGGGCGAGCGTGGCCTACCCTGTCATTTGGTTGGGGCAAGGCTTCGCCTTGCCCTCCATCGGAGGAGGGCGCGGTAAACCACGCCCCTACCCGTTCGCGTTCGCGAACGTCGATGGCCTTCTCAGGAGATAAGCCACTTCGGGCAGCCCCAAGTCCGTCCGCGAACGGACGCGACGGAGTCGCGCCCCTACCTTATTCCGCTTGCTGCATCTTCACAACCGCTAGCCGCCGACCGCCTCTCACTCCCTATGGCAGCACGCAGGGCTGCCCCTACCCATCCCCCATTACCTCCCCCCTCTGCCCCTATCATTTGACTTCCCCTGAATTTCTCTTCCTCCTTCCCCCATGTCCCGTAAAGGTATCCTGCTGCTGAATCTTGGTTCGCCGAAGAGCACCTCTGTGCCCGACGTGCGCAACTACCTGCGTGAATTCCTGAATGACGACCGCGTCATCGATTATCCGGCCGCTTTACGCTGGGTCCTTTTGGAAGGCATCATCCTCCGGACCCGCCCGAAGAAGAGTGCCGCCGCTTACGCGAGCGTCTGGACCCCTGAAGGTTCGCCCTTGGTCGTCACGACTGACAAGCTCCGCGCTAAGCTCGAAAAGGCTACTGGCCTGCCCGTCATCATGGGCATGCGCTATGGCACGCCTTCCTGTGCGGAAGCCGTCTCTCAGGTCGTGGCTGCGGGGATTGATGATTTGTTCGTGATGCCGCAGTACCCGCATTACGCGATGTCCTCCTACGAGACCGTCGTCGTGAAAGTCCAGGAAGAGCTCGCTCGCCTGGCCCCGGGCGTGAAGTACCAC
>CAIYAN010000078.1 GCA_903924185.1 uncultured Opitutia bacterium
GATAGGCTGCCAGCGCTTAGCGAAGTCATCATAACCCTTCTGGAGGAAAGCCTGATTGGTGGGCGGGAAGGCGTAGAGCGCGTGCCAGATGGAAGAACCCGTGAAGCCGTTGACGACGACCTTACCGGAACCCTTCGGCTTCTTCGACATGTAGGCCTTGCCGGCATTGAAGAACTTGCGGGCCGCCTCAGCGGTCACCGCCATTTCCTTCGCGGCACGTTGACGGACGCCTTCCGGCTTACCGTCGCCCCACACATGCGCGGGGAGAATGGACTTGTGACGTTCGTCGATGTTATCGCAGGTGGCCTGGCCAACGAGGTGGGAGGAGATCGCCCAGCAACCGAGGTCGTGCTCAGCGAGCAACGCCCAGATGGATTCGATGTAACCCTTTTCCTTCACGGCACGGGTGACATCGAAGTGGTCGCCCCAGCAGGCGAGCTCAACGCCTTCGTAGCCCATGGCTTTAACCTTGGGGAGGAGTTCAGCGATCGGGAGGTCGGCCCACTGGCCGGTGAAGAGAGTAACGGGGCGTTGGGACATGGCAGGAGGGATTGGGGACCTATGAGTCAGCCAATCGCCCCGCTTTGTTCAAGCGGGCAATGCAGGAAACCGCTCGAAACAGCTTACTTGGCCAAGGCCTGGGCGAGCTCAGCCTCTAAAGCATCGTACACCCCGCGCAGGCTAACGTCAGGCGAGACCTGACCGGGGGCAGGAGCACAGAAAACTGCCTCTAAATCGGCGATTTTCGCACCACAGGCCGCATGGGCGGCCCGCAAGGCGGCGCCGAGGGCCGCGGAATCGGAGACCGCCAGACGGAGCACTGGGGCGCCAAAAACATCGGCGAAAATCTTGGCTACGGAGGGATTCTCGGAAGCCCCACCCGTCAAGAGGATGTGTGTCGTCGGAGTGCCCACCCAGCGGCTATGGAAACGCAGGCTCAAAGCTTGGCCTTCGACGGCGGCACGCGGCAGTGTGGCCTGCGTGGTTGGGGTGCCCAAAGCGATACGACCCGCAGCGCGGCGTGGCGTGATTTCAGTCTCCTCCATCGGCAGGACCGCACTACGCGCGGCGGGAGCGGCGTCGACAGCGGCGGAGAACGCCGCCCAGTCAGCCAAACCACATTCGCGACGAATCGCTTCGCGGGCGAGGGAACCGTTGCGGACGCAAATCAAACTCATGCTACCGCCTTGCGGGTTACCGAAAGCATGGCCGAGGCCAGCGCCGTCGGTGCGGATACCTTCGATCGCAGCGAAGAGCGTGTCGCTCGTGCCGAGGCTGATGACAACCTTGCCCGGCTTGGATGCGCCCATGCCGACCAGGCTGGAAGGATTATCGCCCGTACCGATGACGACTTGGCATTGCGGCGAGAAGCCGTAGCGCTGTACGAAGTAAGCCGAGATGGGACCAGCCACCGTAGCACCTGGACGGACCGGAGGCAGCTTATCAGCGAGGCCTGGGGCGGTGGCGTTGAGTGCTGCGAGCGACCAGTCACCTTTGCGGATGTCCATCAAGTTCATCCCCGCACCATCACCCGTATCGATCGCCGCATCCTTGCCGGCCAACACCGACGCGAAGAACGAGGAGACTAAATGAATACGACGCGTGCGGGCCCAGCCCGCCGGATCAGACTTAAAGAAACGGCGGATCTGCGGGCCCGTAAAGCGGGGCGTGGCGACGCTACCAGTCAGGTCGCAGAGGGCTTGGTCGCCGCCGAGCGCCGTCGCGATTTCAACGCACTCTGCCGTCGTCGAAGAATCCATCCAGATAGGCGAAGTCGCGCGAGCGAGCACCGCTTTAAATTTAGCAGACAGAGCCGTGGTGCGGTCGCCATCAGCCAATGCGGCGGCGTAACCCTCGGCGAGGTAGACGCTCCCGTGCTGCTGGCCTGAGACCGATACCGCGTCGATCTTCGAGAGATCGGTCAGTTTAGACAGGCGCTCGAGCGTGAGCTCAAGACCATCGAGCCACAGTAAAGGATCTGCATGAACTACCCCACCCTGTCCGCCCGGCAGGAAACCTTCGGGATGCCCTCGGCCGGGAAAGTCGGCACCAAAACCCGCGCGGGCGCGGGCTAAGGTCTTACCGGCTTGCGTGTCGAGCACGAGCGCCGTGGCGCTCTGCGTGGACAAGTCCAGACCAAGGACAATCGCCATAAGGTCTTAGCGGATGTACTCGTTAATGAGATTCTCGAGCATCTCTTGGCGGCCGGAAGCGAGGCGCGGGGCCTGGATGCCTTGGGCGTAAGCGTCGAGCTGAGCGAGGGTGACCTTGCCGGACTCGACCTTCTTACCGATGCCGGAGTCCCAGGAAGCGTAGCGGTTCGAGACGAACTTATCCATCTTGCCGTCTTGGACAATCGCATGCGCGATCTTGAGACCGCGGGCGAAGGCGTCCATGCCACCGATGTGGGCGTGGAAAAGGTCGACTGGCTCGTGCGATTCGCGGCGACGCTTAGCGTCGAAGTTGAGCCCGCCCTTGGTGAAGCCACCCATCTTAAGGATGCGCAGCATAATATTCGTCGTGAGGTAGAGGTCGGTCGGGAACTGGTCAGTATCCCAGCCGAGGAGCGTATCGCCTCGGTTGGCGTCGACCGAACCGAGGGCGTTCGAGCCCATCGCGACTTCCATCTCGTGCTCCATCGTGTGACCGGCGAGCGTGGCGTGGTTGGTTTCGAGGTTCAGCTTGAAGTGCTTCAGTAGGCCGTATTCACGGAGGAAGTTGAGGCAAGCGGCGGCATCGGAATCGTACTGGTGGGTCGAGGGTTCGCGCGGCTTCGGCTCAATCAGGAACTGGCCTTTAAAGCCGATCTTCTTCGCGTGATCGACCGCGAGGTGCAAGAGCGCGGCGAGGTGATTGAGTTCCCGCTTCATGTCGGTGTTGATCAGCGTGGCGTAGCCTTCGCGACCGCCCCAAAAGACGTAACCTTCGCCACCGAGAGCCTTGGTGGCCTCAAGCGCGTGGCGGACTTGGCTGGCGCCGTAGGCAAACACATCGGCGTTGGGCGAGGTGCCCGCGCCCTGCGCGTAGCGCGGATGGGAGAAGAGGCAGGCGGTACCCCAGAGGAGCTTCTTGCCAGTGCCCTTCTGGAAGGCCTTGAGCTCCTTCGTAACGCGATCGAGGTTCGCGTGCGTCTCAGTGAGGGTCTTGCCTTCGGGCGCGATGTCGCGGTCGTGGAAGCAGTAGAAGTCGATCTGGCACTTCTGAAGGAACTCAAAGAAGACCGGCACGCGGCGGAGGGCGTTATCGAGGGAATCGGAGCCATCGTCCCAGGGCATGAGAGCGGTGCCGGCGCCGAAGGGGTCGGAGAGGCTATTGCGCATCACGTGCCAGTAGGCCGCGGCAAAGCGCATGTGGTCCTTCATCTTCTTCCCGCCGACCTTCTCGTCCGGGTTGTAGTGTTTGAAGGCGAAAGGGTTCTTGGACTTCGATCCTTCGAACTCGATGACTGGAACAGTAGGGAAGTGCGACATAGCGTTAATGAGCGATTTCCAACTTTGGGATTCGGGGGACGACTGCCAAGAGGGTATTTTCAATAAAAGAATAAAAGTCTCCCTTTAGGATTAATACGACCTAGGGCGGCTCGCGGACGGGCCTAAATAACTGCGCCTTGCACCCCCTGCCCTGCGCCTTAGCCTGCCCGAGATGCAGGTCGTCCAAACTATTACCGAACTCCGCGCCGCCGTGGCCCAAGCCCGTGCGGCCGGTAAGTCCGTCGGCTTTGTCCCCACGATGGGTTGCCTGCATGCTGGCCACCTCGCTTTGGTCACCCGCGCCCGCCAAGAGGCGACCTTTACCGTGGTCTCTATTTTCGTGAACCCGACCCAGTTCGGGCCGAACGAAGACTTCTCGCGCTACCCTCGGACCTTCGCCGCGGACCAAGCCGCCTGCGAAAGTGCAGGGGCCGACCTAATCTTCGCACCGACCCCAGCCGACTTCTATCCCGCGGGCGCCTCGACTTGGGTGGACGTCGAAGGCATCTCCACTGGCCTCTGCGGCGAATTCCGCCCCGGCCACTTCCGGGGCGTCGCCACCGTCGTGGCCATGCTCTTTAACGCCGTCCAAGCCGACGTTGCCATCTTTGGGCAAAAGGACCTCCAGCAACTCGCCGTCATCCGCCGGATGGTCCGCGACCTGCACTTTAGCGTCCGTATCATCGCCCATGAGACCGTGCGCGAAAGCAACGGCGTGGCCATGAGCTCGCGTAACCGTTACCTCTCACCAGAGGACTTCCAGCGAGCCACCGCCATCCCCGCCGCCCTCGTTGAAGCCCGCCGCCTCGTCGCCGCTGGCACGACGGAGGCGGCCCTGGTCCGCACCGCTGCGCAAGCCTGCCTCGCCCGGGAACCATCCATCCGTCTCCAATACATTGAGCTCGTCGACCAAGAGACAATGGCCCCCTTGACGCAGGTCACCCCCGGTCGCTGCGCCTTGGCGATTGCCTGCCACCTCGGGAACACCCGGTTAATTGATAATACCCTACTCTAAGTTGGGTCGGTAGAAAAAACGCGGCCGGGATGGGCAGGCACTTGCCCCCGACCGCCTTTCGGGCAATCTGACGGCATGGGACAATACGCGTACAAGAACGACCTCGTCACCCCTTGGCGCAAGACCCTCTCGGAGCAACTGGTACACGACTTGGCTTTCGTCCCAGCGGGACCGCTCCTGGCGCTCGCAAAAAAGACCCCGGGCGGCTGGAGCCACCGGACGCCGTTCCTCAAGAATGCGCGCCGTCTTTTCCAGGCCCGCTATAGTTTGATCGCCGCGGATTTCGATGCGATCGCCGACGAGTTGCCTTGGATGCCGGCCCTACTAAAACTCGAGAAGGCGACGCTGGTGGCGAACCTTGACGAACTCGCCAACATCCTCGGCGGCCCGCGTACCGCCCTCCTCTGCCTAGTGCGGGCCGCGCGCGCGGAAGATAA
>CAIYAN010000079.1 GCA_903924185.1 uncultured Opitutia bacterium
GAAAGCGGCGCAGCCATCCGTAGGCTCAACGTTGCTACTCTTCACTTTCCCGCACGGGGTCGAATCTATCCGCCAAGGCTTCCCGGTCGCCCGCCAAGCGGTCTTCGCCCAGCCACCGTTACTCTCCTCGACAGCCTACCCAACCTTCCAGGCCGACTTCCCCGCCACGGCCGGAGACAGCGGCGGCCCTGGTGTCATTGAAGGCCCAGGCGGCAAGCCACTCGTTATCGGGATGTGCTTCCAACGCATGAACCACGACGAGAAGGTCACGACTGAAACGACCACGACCACGGTGAAACACCCCTTGAACATGGGCACCTTCATCCACGGTCGCTACCTACTCGAAGCTATCGAGTTAGCCGCTAAATAATAGTTGGCCTTACCTACAATGAACCGCCTCCGCTTTCTCTGGACGTTCTGCTTAGCCACACTCAGCGCGTCAGCAGCTGACGCACTTAAGCCCACCAATACGATCATCCTCTTCGTGGACGATATGGGCTACGCCGACATCGGCCCCTTCGGCAACAAGACCCTGCGCACGCCTCACCTCGACCGCTTCGCCAAAGAAGGCATGCGCTTTACCAGCTTCTACGCCACGCCGGTCTGCTCGATGTCCCGGGCCTGCCTGATGACGGGCAGCTACAACGCACGCGTCAGCATGCCGGGCGTTCTCTTTCCACCGAACCGGATTGGACTTCACCCAGACGAGGTCACCGTCGCCGAGGTAGCGAAGTCCCGCGGCTATGAGACGATGATGATCGGTAAATGGCACCTCGGACACTTCCCGGAATTCCTGCCGACACGCCAAGGCTTCGACCACTATTTCGGGCTCCCCTACAGCAATGACATGAAACAGAGTCGGGCGGGCTTCCCGCCTCTGCCGCTCTACCGCGACGAGAAAGTCGTCGAGACCGAACCAGACCAATCGCAATTGACCCGTCGCTACACCGAGGAGGCCGTCCAGTTCCTGCGCACCAAACGCGACAAGCCTTTCTTCCTGTACCTGCCCTACACGATGATTCACGACCCGTTGGCGTCGTCGGAAGGCTTCAAGGGCAAGAGCGCCCAAGGCCCCATCGGAGATGCCATCGAAGAGATTGACTGGTCGGTCGGCCAAATCATGGCCGCACTCCGCGAGCAACACTTGGACGAAAATACCCTGGTGATTTTTACCTCCGACAACGGGCCAGCCGGCCGCGCCGCGCCGCCGTTCTCCGGCAATAAGACAACTAACCTCGAAGGGGGCGTCCGTGAACCTTGTATCATGCGCTGGCCGGGACGTATCCCCGCAGGCACGACGTGTGAGCGCATTGCCGGCAATATCGACGTACTGCCGACACTCGCCAAGGTGTTCGGCGCGGAACTGTCGAAGGATCGCATCCTCGACGGACGGGATCTCGGACCGTTGCTGGCAAACCCGAACGCGGCACCTGTCCGTGACACGCACTTGTATTTCAACGCTGGCCAAAGGCTCGAAGCTATCCGCCAAGGACAGTGGAAACTCTTCCTACTGGACCCAGCCAAACGCAAAGGTGAACCGGTTCGTACGGCCCACGCGTTGTATGATTTGTCGAAGGACTTAGCCGAACTGGATAACGTCGCCGCCCAATACCCCGACCTCGTGGCCCGCCTGAAAAAGGAAGCCGCCGAACGTCTCGCCGAGATTGAAACCCACAAACGCCCCATCGGTAAGCTCGGAGACGGCCTAGACGCACCCTCGGTTAACGTCCCGACGAAGAATGTCGTTGCCCTGTCCGACCTTAAGCCTGGCGCAGTGCTAAAAGCAGCGGCGGCCCCACAAGTCGGTGGACGTGCTTTCGTAGTAACCTGCACCTTCGCCACCACCCAAACCAACTCGATTTTAGTCTCCCACGGCGGCACCCAATTAGGCTACGCCCTCCATATCCGTGACGGGAAGTTAACCTTCTCGATTCGCCGCGCCGCGGACGATAATACCGAAGTCTCACTCCCCACACCGACCGATGGCCAGGCCCACCGCGTCCGCGCGAGCCTGACTAAGGACGGCAAACTCCACCTGCAGTTGGACGACCAACCAGAGGTTGTGGTTCAAGGCACTGGCCTCATCAGCAAGCAGCCCGCGGAGGATTTCAGCGTCGGGCACGATGCCGCCAACCCGGCGGCGAAATACTCGCAGCCAGAGCCCTTCCGTGGAAACTTGACCCAACTCGAAATCCGCTAACAAACTTTCCGTATGCGTCCTTTCCTCCTCCTGACCCTCGCCTTCCTCTGCTCGTCCCTGTGTGCCGCCGACGACCCGAAAGTCACCGCGCTTACGGCAGTCGATGACGTCCGGGTGGCGACGATGTTGAAGCCGAGTAAGGCGGCCCTCGACACCGTCCTCTCGGACGACCTCCGGTACGCGCACTCCAACGGCAAGGTCGACACCAAGGCCTCCCTGACCGCCTCGTTGCTCGGCGGCGAAGCCAAGTACGTGAGCTACAAGTACAGCGAGCGGTCCTTCAAATTCCCCGCCCCCGAC
>CAIYAN010000080.1 GCA_903924185.1 uncultured Opitutia bacterium
CGGGATATGGTGCTTGTCAGCCAGGCGCTTCAGCAAGGCGTCCACCTGCAGGCCGCGTGAAACCACGACAGCGGGAACCTTCTTCGAGAATACGTCGTCCACGAGTTTCTCCCGCACGCTGTCGGGCTGGTCGGCGAGGTAGGCCATTTCGCCGGCTCCGAAAAGTTGCAGGCGGCGATTCGCAAATTCCTTAAAATAACCAGTGACCGCCAAGGCCGGGCGATTGATGGACTTCTCGGAGATGACGTTGTCGAGACCGTCGGCGCCCGCGAGGAGTTCCATCTGCAGCATGTCACGGAAGGTGTCGAAGAACTCCCTGACCGAAACGGATTCCGGGCGGGTTTCAGGAGCGAGGTCGGACATGGCGGGTTAGAGTTTAAAGCCTTCGCCGAGGTAGTGACGGCGGCTTTCAGGGTCGTTCACGATATCCTGCGGAGTGCCGGAGACAAGCACGCGTCCTTGGTGAATGAGGTAGGCGCGATCCACGATTGAGAGCGTTTCCCGGACATTATGGTCAGTAATCAGGACCCCGATACCCCTTTCCTTGAGGCGACGGACGATGGATTGAACTTCGGCCACGGAAATGGGGTCAACCCCGCTAAAGGGTTCATCCATCAATAAAAAGCGCGGGCCCGTGGCTAAGGCGCGGGCGATTTCCAGTCGGCGACGCTCGCCACCGGAAAGCGTGAAGGCGGGCTGACGGGCGAGACGTTCCAAACCAAGGTCGGCCAATTGCTGCGCCGTCCGGGCCTGGGCCTCGCGACCGGGAAGGTTCAAGGTCTCCACCACGGCCATCACATTGTCCCAGACCGAAAGTTTGCGGAAGATGGAGGCCTCCTGCGGCAGGTAGCCGAGGCCAGACTTCGCGCGCTGCCACATCGGCATCTCGGTAATATTACGGCCGTCGAGAAACACCTTGCCGGCGGTCGCGGGAATCAGGCCCACGACCATATAGAACGTGGTTGTCTTGCCGGCGCCGTTCGGGCCAAGCAAACCCACGATTTCGCCAGCCTTGAGTTGCAGGCTGACATTTTGCACAGCGACCTTCGGGCCGTAGTGCTTGGCGAGCGACTCGACGCGGACCACGCCCTTTTCGCTGGTGTCTACCATGGTTAAATGAGGAAGTCCTCAGCGTCCTTTGTCGAGGCTTTTGACCTGTGGGAGCGTGAAGTCTTGGCCGAGGAAAATCTTCGGTCGGACGACCTGGCCAGGCAGATTGGGGTCGGGAGCTTGGTCCATGCGCCAAACCCGCTTCTTCATATCGTAAGTGATTTCCTTGGCGGGAATACCCTCCCTGCCCTGCGCATCGCGGATACGGGCATCGCCAAAGAGCTTGGCCTCACCGGTCTCCGGCCGGACCTCCAGCGTGCGACCATAGGCCGTCGTGCCACCCGCTAAGACTTTGACGTTACCCCGACCGACGATGAGCCGGGCGGATTGCTTCCCCTTAGCATCGGGCTCAGCCAACCCTTCGAGGAGGTCACAAGTCGCGTCTGTGCCTTCGGTGCGCATCCCCACAGCGCCACGGAGGAAGAACTTCGTCATCTTGGGCGTTGCGAGGATTTCCTGAGCATCCGCGATGAACTCGGCAGATTTGCCGTTACTGAAGTCCACCCCGAGCCGCGGGCGGGTTTCGGCGGCCCCGCCGCTCAGGGTCAAGAGACGTGGCCGACCCAGTAAGTTGTCTTTCTTAAGAATTTCTTCGATCTGGACAGCCGGCACGTAATCGATGCGCTCGGCCGAACAGCGTAACCCGGGCTGGCCATAGCGGACCGCACCCGTGAGGAAGATTTTTTGTAAGACTAAAACACTGGGCTTACCTTTAATCAGCGGCGCCGCTGCATAGGCAACCATGCGCTGCGACTCGGTATGCACATCACCCGCGGCGTAGAGCACGTTCCCGACGAGGTCGACTTCCGCGGCACCGGCTTCATTGCTTAGGATAATACGGTCGGCCTGAGCTAAGCCTATGGGCCCATCGACATCATCGGCAGGCAGCTTGACGGAGGCGCGCTCCTCAGGCGAGGACGTCACCGAAACCTGCTGCTTCCGGGTATCGGAGCGGATGGAAGCACCGGCGACCTCGAAGCCGCGGGGTTCGATGAGGCGCGGACGCCCATCTAACTGCAGCTCTTGGCGTGTGCGATCCCAGCGAGCCTTACCGGCCTTGAAGAGGTTGCCGTCGGCGGAGCCTTGTACATCGCCTTCGCCGGTGAGCACTTCGCCTTGGAGCCGTGAATCGGTTGCAATCAAGCGCTGAGCGGAGACCTTGCCCTGCTCCGAAGTGAACTCGGCAGCACCATCCAACTGCAGGACCCGCAAGTCAGCCTTTACGTCTCGGGTGATTAAGGCCGTCTTACCGGAGGCCTCGGAAGCCTCCCGCCCCAGCCGGGTGGACTTGAGGTATACCCGCTTCCCCTCGGCGGCAAGTAAGCGCGTCACGTTGGCCTTGGCGTCGTGCTCGAGCTGCTGCCCTTCGGCCTGCAAACCAGGCTCCGTCAATCGCACCGCACCGGTCACCGTGAGGCGCTCGTTAGCTTGGTCAAAGAATGCCATTTCGCCCTGCACCGTCTGACCATTCAGCGTACGCACTACTTTCCCGCTGGCTTGGAGCGAACGGCAGGTCTTGTCGCCCTTCGGGCCATCATCGAGGACGCATTCGATGCGCTCACAGGTGAGCTTCTCACCGAGACGTTCCAGGACAACCTTACCCGCGAAGACCAGGAGCGTCCCATCGGACCGGGGCGAAACGTCGAGGCGCTCGGCGCGAATCCGCAGACGCTTAGTGATGGGCTTGGCTAGGTCGAGTTCGGCGACGACGTCGGACTCAATCGTGAACACGTCGCCCTTCGGATCGGAGAG
>CAIYAN010000081.1 GCA_903924185.1 uncultured Opitutia bacterium
CTCGAACGACGCGACCTCCCTTCCGACCCCTTCTTGGAACGTATTGCTACCAAAATTAATGGGGCAAAGATAGCCGAGCTTAAAGCCATCGAATCCGCGCTGGCGGCCGCTGAACAGTCGGGCCTCGTCGATTCGCGGCACGCCGACCTTTACCGCGGCGACATCCATCGGCGCCGTTCCCTCACGGCCGACCAACAATTCCACGACCAAAAGCCATCCGGACCGGTCGCGCTCCTCGAGCGGGCCGTGGCCCTGGGCGAGCCCGCCCGACTGGGAATCGACGCCAATAACTTTGCCTGCCTCCAGCAGGCTTACCTCGGCTTAAAACTCGCCTCAAAGCGTAACGCCCAAGGCGACCTGCGACTACTCCTGGATACGCCCGCCCGCCAGAAGGTACTCAACCTCTTAGAGAAACTCGCCCACGAAGGAACCGGCCTACTCATCTGGGCGAGCTTTGACGGGCAGGCCTCGAACCTGCGCCTGGATCACCCTCGCCTCAAGACGACCTTTAGCCGCGCGGGCTCTAAAGCCGACCACGACCTCATGGACCTCGTTGGGAAGGACAAATCCTCGGAGGGCCCCTGGTTCATCGTCTCCGACGACGCCGAGGTCCGCGACGCCTGCACGCGTCAGGGCGCCTTCATTCTGAGTAACGAAGCCTTCGTGCGCCTACTGGCCGGCCGCGGGCTTCGCAGTTAAAACAAAAGAGGCGTCCCTCGCGGGACGCCTCGATGGTTACTAACCGGACGGGCTTACTTGGCTGTGGGCTTCTTCGGCGCTGGGGCCGGAGCGGCGACAGGGTCGGGCAGGACTCCGGCAAAATCAGCCGCCTTCAAGCCCTTGTGGAAGAGGTTGAAGGAGTACTTGCTGGGCTTCCACTCCACGAGCGGGGTGACGTCCGCCTTAGCCGGGACGTCGAGTTTGAGTCCCCAGAAAACGCCATTCACGAGTAGGCGACGGAGCGACTCATCCTTGAGGTCGCTGGCGGAGGCCATCGTGGTGCAGAGAATGCGGTTCACGGTGCCAGTGTCGTTCTTCAGCTCGCGGGTCCACGCTACCGCCATCGCTGGTTCATTCACTCCCTGCTCCTGCTTATCGCCGGTCGAGCGCTTCTTGCGGCGCTCGCTGGGCGGGCTCTTGGGATCCATATCCTTGAGGACCACGCCCCGGAGCAGCACCTGGGCGTCGGCGGGTGGGTAAGCTTCATAGACGTCGGTGTCGCCGTAGGCGATGTCGACGCCGTTAAGGATGGGGTTCTTTTCAGCCCCTGGCTCAGTGGCCGTACGCGTAGCCTCGCCCTTGTGGTTACCCCAGTGACTGATCCAGGTTTCACCGAGGACGTTCTTCCCGAAACCGCCCTTGGTATTCCAATTATAGGAGGCGAAGGCGCTTTCCTTAGGGATACCCGCAAACGAGTGGGTGCTGGTACGAGTGGCGACAATTGGCACGCCACGCTTCACCGCGGCATCGAACTTAGCGAGGGCCGCCTCATTCCACTTACGGAAGCGAAGGCCGAGCACGACCGCGTCGGCGCCATCGAGGGCTTCAGGCTTAGCGAGCGAAGCCCCATTGTTCGGGTTGATTACGCCATCGTCGTGGGAAAAGAGAACGACCGCATGGAAACCATGGCGCTCGGCCAGAATGCGCGCGAGCATCGGTAGAGACTCTTCAGAGCGGTATTCCTCGTCACCGGCCAGGAGGACGACGGTCTTGCCCGCACCCGGGCCCTTGCCGCCGGGGAAGTCGAGCCAGCCGAGGCCGGAAGTAAATGTATCGGCAGCCAACAGAAGCGGCGCGGCGAGAATTAAGGCAGCGGTAGCGGCCCAGCGGTTGAGGGTATTCGTCATGGGGTAATGAAAGGTGAGACTGCCAACGGCCGGAAAAGTTGCAAGCGACCTATGCGCCTGCGCGGCTTCATTTTCGGTCATTTTTACCATCTTTAGACCGCGGGGCAAAGGGATCGGGGCGAATCGTTTCAGTCCGGCCATCGCTGAAGGTTGTCACCTGATTCCCGAACGGATCCACCCGGGTCGTCGAGCGGGTACCATCGCTATAGACCGTGTCCGTATTGCCCAAGGGGTCTTTACGTGAACTGGCCGTCACTCCGTTCGAGTAACGCGTCGTCGTACCGCCCAAGGCGTCGGTGCGCGACGAAGCCCTCACCCCATTACTGAAACGCGTGGTGCTTCCACCGAGGGCATCTGGCGACGTTGTCGCCGTCACCCCATTGTCTAAGCGAACCTCGCGGTTCCCCAGGGCGTCCATGCGGACCTGGCCACTGGTGGGCAGACGGCCTGCGGAATCCGCTTTTAAGCCCGCGGTCGAGGCTGGGGTGGGCTGCCTATCGCCCGCATGCCCGCCGACCACTCCTCCACGGAGCGGGGCCGCGGCGATGACCGCCCGCGGCCCGACGGAAGCGGGCACCAACCCGCCACCAACGACCGTCCCGGCGGATGTCTCGGGGGCGTCATCCACTGCGACCGATGGGGCCACGCCCGCCGGAATTACGCGGGTCGCCGGGCGGACCCTGCTAGGCGCACGCTCACTCGGCCAGGTCAGAAAGGCCACCGCGACGCCGGATGCCAGCAAGATCATGAAGAAACGAAGCGGCATGGGGAACGTCCTTCTAAGATACAATCAGAAGAAATTCCTGCAAGCCTAGGCACAAAAAAGGGCGGGCGTCCGGAGACGTCCGCCCCTTCAGGGCACCGAAGGCAGACCGCTTAAGCGATGACCTTATTGACGACCTTGCCGAAGTTATCGGTCAGGCGGAAGTCACGGCCGTTGTAGCGGTAGGTGAGCTTCGTGTGATCGAAACCAAGGAGGCGGAGAATCGTCGCGTGCAAGTCATGGATATCGACGCCGTCCGCAGCCACTTGGCTACCGATTTCGTCGGTTTCACCGTAGTGCATGCCGCCCTTAACGCCGCCGCCAGCCATCCAGCAGCAGAAAGCCTTGGCATGGTGGTCACGGCCAGAATTAGTGTTCACGCGACCAGCGGTCGTCGGGGTGCGGCCGAATTCTCCGCCCCAGATGATGAGGGTCTCATCGAGCAAGCCGCGCTGCTTGAGGTCAGCGATGAGCGCAGCGGCTGGGGTGTCGACGGCAGCACCAGTGCGGGTCGCCGAGGTGAAGATGTTCGTGTGGTGATCCCAACCGCCGGCATCCACTTGGACAAAGCGGACGCCGCGCTCGACGAGGCGACGGGCGCAGAGGAGCTTAGCACCGAGGTCGCTCTTGCCGTACATGTCGCGGGTCTTTTGGGACTCCTTGGAGATGTCGAAGGCGTCGGTCGCGGCGGTCTGCATGCGGAAGGCGAGCTCGAAGGATTCGATGCGGGCCTCGAGCTGCTCGTCTTTCTGGACGGTCTGCATGTGGCGGTCATTCAGCTGGTGCACGAGGTCGAGCTGCTTGCGCTGGGCTTCTTCGGTCGTGAACTCGCTCTGGAGGTTGGCGATCACCTTGTTGGCAGGAGCGCCCGGACGGAAGGAGGTCTTCGCGCCCTGGAAGATACTGGGCAGGAAGGCCGACTGGCGGCCATCAGCACCACCACCGAGGCTAACGAAACCTGGGAGGTCCTGGCTTTCAGTGCCGAGGCCGTAGAGGACCCAGGAACCCAAGCAAGGCTTGGTGAGAATCGCGGAGCCGGTATGCATCAACTTAGCGGCTGGACCGTGGGCCGGGAGGTCGGAGTGCAAGGAGCGGATGACGCACATTTCGTCCGCCTGCTCCTGCAACTTCGGGAAGATTTCTGAGATCTCGAGGCCAGACTTGCCGCACTTTTTGAACTCGAAAGGTGTCGGGAAGAGCACGCCACCACCGCCACCCTGAGACTTCTCAGCGTAGGCCTTCATGCCCGGCTTGTAGTCAAAGGTGTCGAGGTGCGAAGGGGCGCCACCTGCGAAGATATGGATGACGTGCTTAGCCTTGGCCGGCAACGGAGCCTGGCGAGGCTTGAGCGTGGCGGTGATCTCGGCGTGCGCTGGATTAACCATGTAATCGGCAACCATGGTGCCGAAGGCGATGGTGCCCATGCTCATGCCGGTCTGGCGAAGGAAGTCGCGGCGGGAGGATGGCGTCGGGAGGCTGTTATTGCAGTTCTGGATTTCCATAGGGGTGGTATTTATATGTTTAGTATGAAAGGTGGGTGGGGTTAGTCGAGGTAAACGAATTCGTTCGAGCAAATCATGGCCTGGGCCAACATCTCCCAAGGGGAACTCGGGGTCTTCCGGGAGATCTTATCGCCCAGGTTGACGATGACGCCCCCCGCAATGGTGGTGGCCCCCTTCGTAGCGGCCTGACTAGGGGTCTGGGTGGATGGTAAGAGCGGCTTATTCATCATTTCCTTGGCCTGCTCCTTGGTGACCTTGGTGGAGGCGACCGGGGTCTTGGGCTTCGCCGTTGGGGCTGGCTCGTCAATGAAACCAGCGACCTTCTTAACGAATTCCTTCGCCAGACGGACTTCCTCTGGCTTGGGCACGCGCTGGAACATCACGCGGTAGAGGACCGCAACCCGCGCTTCATCGCTGGACGCGCTCAAGAATTCGGGCCGGGCGGCGACCGCCCGGGCCACCTCGACCGAGAGCGGATTGTTCATGAAGAACAGCGCCTGCTGGGGGACGATGGTGGTACCGCGCTTGGAGTTAGCCATCGACGGGTCGGCGAAGTCGAACTGCGACTGCAGGTCGCTGAGGCGGTCACGGTCAATATAACCGTAGATACTACGGCGGTAGCTAATCGGCTCCTCGGTGATATTCACTGGGCGACCACCGACGGAGAGATCCATTTTTCCGGTGAGCATGATCATGGCGTCGCGGATACACTCGAAATCGAGGCGACGGAGGTTGGAGCGCCACAGGAACTTGTTGCCGGCATCGACCTTCATCGGGTCAATCTCGCCCTTTTGGGCGACCAGCGGGTTGAGCAGAGGATTGGCCGACTGACGGTAGGTTTGGGACGTGAGGATCTTGCGGTGCAGCTTCTTCAGCGACCAGCCGGCGTCGACAAAGTTGGCGGACATCCAGTCGAGGAGCTCGGGGTGCGAGGGCTTCTCGGACATGTTGCCGAAGTCATCGGGCGAAGAAACGATCCCCGCTCCGAAGTGGTGCATCCACACGCGGTTGACGAGCACGCGGGCGGTCAGCGGGTTGGTCCGGCTGGCAATGGCTACGGCGAGTTCCCGACGACCGCTACCATCGAAGAAGGGCTGGCGGTCAGGGCCGGCGAGGATTTCGAGGAACTGCCGAGGTGCCACGGGGCCGGGCTTATTACGGTCACCACGGATGTAAACAGGAGTGTTTTTCGGGCGCTCGCTATCGGCAACGACCATCGCCGTACCGGGGCCGCCGGGGTGCGTCAGCTCGAGCTTATTGAGGTCGTCAAAACGGAAATACTTGGGGGGGATATTGCCGTTACGGAAGCTCGGAGCGGACTGCCACGACTCACAGAAGCTGCGCGTCGAGATGAGCACCGTCATGAGGGGCGTCGAAGCGACTTCCTCGTAGTTGGGTAGCGGCCAAGGCCAGGCGGCCAGCTGGGCGAGGGCCTTGTCATCGCGCTCACCGGCACCGCCAGGGCTACCACGTAGGCCGATGTGGGCGACAATGCGGGCGTGATGCTTCTGGAACATGGCCTGGTAGGCCAAGGCGACGTCGTCGAGAGTCTTCGGCTTGAGGTTAGCCAAGGCCTCGACGACCAAGGGATTCACCGGGTACTTCTTGTCCGTAAGGGCAGCGGCGAGCACCTCCGGGGCACGGGCGGCGAACTCGGCGTCGGTTAGCCGACGCACGCGAGCCAACGGGCCAGTAATCGGTGAGTTCGGGGCGATATTAATGGAGCCGTCGATCTCGCGCACGGGCTCGAACTTATATTGCTTCTGAATATCGAAGCCCTTTTCCGAACGTTGACCAGCCATCTGGAACAAGGCGCGGCCGGCGAACTCCTTGTGCAAAATCCCCAGCTGGGCGGCGATGTAACGGTAGTAGCCGCGGGTATTGGACTCCACCAGCTCGCGCAACTTCTTATCGTAGTCGGCACGCTCGGCGGCGTTGCCAATACGCGTGCCACGAATTATCGGTTCCTGCATCGGCTCGATGGTCGAAGCGAAGATGCCGTGCATGGAATAGTAATCGGCCGCAGGAATCGGGTCGAACTTGTGGTCATGGCAACGGGCGCACGAGACCGTCAGACCCAAGAAAGCCTTGCTGGTCGTGTCGATGCGTTCGTCGATGGTATCGTCGTTATTATCGAAGCGCTTGCCAACAGTGATGAAGCCGAGGGCGGCGAGCCGTGGGTCATCCTTGGAGAGGTCCGGCAGGCGATCGGCCGCCAGCTGCTCGATGATAAACTGGTCGTAGGGCTTATCCGTATTCAAGGCTTCGATGACGTAGTCACGATAGGTCCAAGCACTCGGGAAGCGTTCGCCTTCGATATCACGACGGTTGCCGCGCGTGTCGGAATAGCGGGCTGTGTCGAGCCAGTGCCGGGCCCAGCGCTCACCGTAGCGAGGCGAAGCCAGCAGGCGATCAACGACGCGCTCGACCACCAGGGAAGCGGCCCGGGCGGGCTGGCCATTACGCATTGCGTAGACATCGCGGGCGATGGCCGCATCGTAATCACGAGCAAACGCATCGGACTCCGCTGGGGTCGGCGGCATGCCATGTAGGTCATAGGTCAGGCGACGCAGTAAGGAATCGCCATCCGTCGCGGGGTTGGGCTTCAAGCCGTTCTGCTCGAGCTTCTGCATCACGAAGACGTCGATTTCGTTTTGCGCCCAGGCTTGATTACGAACGGACGGAATTTCAGGGACAACGACGGACTTGAATGCCCAGTGGTCACGAGCCTTCTGGGAGAGGCCGGTGAGCTTGGTGGCCCCCGAACCCACTGGGGCCGGTGCACCCATCATCACCCACTTCTCCAAGGTCTTGATTTGCTCGTCAGTCAGCTTAGGTCCGCCTTTACTGCGAGGTGGCATCGACAGCTCGGGGTCGGTCTGATGGACCGAGAGAATCAATAAAGACTTCTTTAGGTTATTCGGGACAACGGCAGGACCTTGGTCGCCACCAGCCAGCATCGCAACGCGTGAATCCAGCAGCAGACCGCCCTTAGAACTACTCTCGGCGGCGGAGTGACACTTGTAACAACGCTCCGTCAAAATCGGGCGCACGTTCTTCTCGAAAAATTCTAATCCCGCCGGATCCATCTTCTCCTCAACCTTCGCCACCACGCCGGGCTTCATCGCAGCGTCCTTCATGGCCATCTCTTGCATTTCCTGACCGGAGACGAAGGGCGTGCAGAGAATAGCGACAAGCAAAGTCGTCAGGAAGTCAGGAAGGGGCCGACGCATGGGGTAGAGAGATAGGAGTGGAAGCGAAGAACGCCGCGCATGCTTAGGGGAAAGCCCGGGGTGCTCGATAGAGGGGATTACTGGAGATAATTCTCTATTTGCCCCCAGAGAGTGCAAGCGGTAGATTTGGACTATTTTATAAGAAAGGAACGGCAGGCGAAGGACCCAACGAGCCCGGCCTGCCAAAACTGACCAAGTACGGCGGCGGCTAGTTCACGTACACGAACTCGTTAGACAGGAGCAAGGCGTGGGCCAGCAACTCAATCGGGGTCAAAGGGTTGCGAGAAACCATCTCCCCGACGTTCTGGAGTACGCCCTCGGCGCCGCCGCTGGTCTTGGCTTCCATCATCGACTCCCCACCCTCCTTCATGGTCGCCCCTGGCTTCACCGCGACCGCTGGGGTGGTCTTACCCTTGGCTTCCGTGGTCTTGCCCTCTTTGGCAACGGCCTTGGTGCCCTTCGCCGGAGTTGCCCCAGGCGGAGTCGGCGCAGGCTTGCCCGACGCAACTGTGCGCTTCGCCTCATTCGTCAAGGTACGCTGCTTCGAAAGGAAATCGCTGGCCCAGCGGATTTCATTGGAGGTCGCCCGGCGTTGGAAGAGCGCAAGGAACATCGCGTTGATGCGGGAATCCTCCGACATCGCCTTGGCGACTTCGGGCCGAGCGGCCACCGCTCGGGCCACCTCGACGGAGAGCGGGTTGTTCATAAAGAACAAGGCCTGCTGCGGCACGATGGTCGAGCCACGCTTGGAATTCGCCATGTCCGGATCAGCGTAGTCGAACTGCGAAAGCGTGTCGCTCAAGCGAAGGCGATCCACGTAGCCGTAGATGCTGCGACGGTAGGAGTACGGTTCGTCCGTGATGTTGGCGGGCTGGCCGCCAACAACGGGGCTTAGCTTACCGGTGAGCGTTAACATCGAGTCACGAATGGCCTCAAAATCGAGGCGGTGAAGGTTGGCGCGCCAGAGCAGGCGGTTGCCAGCATCGAGCTTCAACGGATCAATGGCACCCTTCCGAGCGATGAGCGGATTGACGTTCGGGTTGGAGTCCAGGCGGTAGGTGGCGCTCGTCATGATGAGGCGATGCATCCGCTTGATTGACCAGCCGTTCTCCATGAACTCGCTGGCGAGCCAATCGAGTAATTCGGGGTGCGAAGGCTTCTCGGACATGTTGCCGAAGTCATCTGGCGAGGAGACAAAGCCCTCGCCGAAGTGCTTCAGCCAGACGCGGTTCATGGCGACACGGGCGGTCAGCGGGTTGTCTTTACTCGCAATCGACTTCGCCAACTCCAAGCGACCGCTGCCCTCGGTGTAGGGCTTGCGGGCACCGGTGGTGAGGATATCCAAGAACTGACGAGGGGCGACGGGGCCACGCTTGTTCTTATCACCGCGCAGGTAGACGTAACTATCGCGGGGACTGTCCGCATCCGCCACGGCCATAGCTTCGCGCGGGACGCCCGGGTGCGTGAGGCGGAGTTCGTTGATCTGCGTGAAGCGGAAATGGCGGGCGGGGGCACGGTTGCCCTGGCCACCGTAGATGGGTCGATTCTGCCAGTCGTTACAGAACTTGCGGGAGTTGAACATCGCGATGAGTTCCTCGTTATCCAAGATAGCTTCGACGGGGGGCACCGGCCAAGGGTAGTTCGCGAGTTGGGCGACGGCGGGCGAGGTATCCTTACTGCTGTTACCCGGCTTGGCGCAGCGCGCGATGTGCGCAAGGATCGAGTCCTTGGCGTCGTTATAGACCTTCTGGTAAGCCATGGCGACGTCATCAATCGTCTTGGGCTTCAAGTCACGGAGCGCGGCAGCGATCAGCGGGTTGACGGGGTGCTTCTTGTCCGCCAGCGCCGCGGCAAGGACGGCTGGGGCGCGTTCGGCGAATTCAGCGACCGGGATGGAAGCACAGCGGGCAAAGGGTCCAGTGATGGGCGAATCAATCTGGACGCGCATGGGCTCGAAGTCTGGCAACGGGGTCTCGAGCTTATAGCGCTCGTTGATATCGCCCCACTCCGCGGAGCCACGGCGGAAGGTCGTTGCGACGAGGCGGCCAGCCATCTCGCGATTGTAACGGGCACGCATCTCACGGATGTACTCGTAGAAACCGGCGGCACTCTCTTCCTGGAGTGCCTTCAGGCGCTTCTCGAAGTCGGCGCGCTGCGCGGCGGCATCGGGCGAAGAAATCTGCGGACGCTGCAACGGCTCGATGGTCGAGGCGAAGATGCCGTGGAGGGAGTAATAGTCTGCCGCTGGAATCGGGTCGAACTTATGGTCATGGCAACGGGCACAGGCGACCGTGAGCCCGAGGAAGGCCTTGGTCGTGGTGTCGATGCGCTCGTCGATGGTATCATCCTTATTATCGAAGCGCTTGCCGACGGTGATGAAGCCGAGGGCCGCGAGCCGCGGGTCTTCTTTCTTGAGGTCGGGCAGACGATCCGCCGCTAACTGCTCGACGATGAACTGATCGTAGGGCTTATCCGCGTTCATTGCGTCGATGACGTAATTACGATACGTCCAAGCATAGGCGTAGCGATAGTCCTCAAAAAGCGAATTGCCTTGATCGACCGCTAAGCCGCGGGTGTCGGAGTAGCGAGCGGTATCAAGCCAGTGGCGGCCCCAACGTTCACCATAATGCGGCGAGGCCAATAGTTCGTCGACTTCCTTGGCGATGAGGGTGTCGACGGCCTTCCCGGGCTGGCCGCGCTGGATACTGGCGGCATCCACAAGGACGGCGGCGGTGTATTGACCGCTGAAGGCACGGACCTTGTCTGCCACGGGCGGCAGGCCGACCAAATCATAATGGATGCGGCGCAAGAGCGACTCCGGGTTAGTGGTCGGGTTGGGTAGCAGGCCAACGGTCTCGAGCTTAGCGAGTACGAAGGAGTCGATCGGGTTGTGCACCCAGACCTTGTTTTTCACTTCGGGAACAACGGGCTTCACGACCGGCTTGTAGGCCCAGTGATCACGGGCTTTCTGGGAAAGGCCGGTTAACTTATTACCGGCGCCGACGGGAGCCGGGGCGCCCATCTTAACCCACTCCTCCAGCACTTTGATCTTGGCGTCGGGAATCTTGCCCCCCGCTTTCTTGGGCGGCATCTGAAGCTCGTTGTCGGTATAGGTAATCGCACGGAGCAACAAAGACTTAGCGGGGTTGCCTGGCACAACCGCCGGACCTTCATCGCCCCCCTTCAACATGCCATCCCGGGAATCTAAAATAAGCCCGCCCTTCGCCGTACTTTCGGCGATGGAGTGGCACTTGTAGCAATGCTCAGCCAAAATCGGTCGGACGTTCTTCTCGAAGAACTCGAGGCCAGCCTTGGTTGGCTCGGGGGCGGTCTCGGCGGCGACGGCGAGACGAGCGAGGCAAACGGCGGCAAGGAGAGGCAGGCGGAGGAGGAAAACGTTCATGGGCAACGAAGAATGAATGAGGGATTAAACAGCGACCCGAGTGAGATGGTTCCGAGGGGAACGCTAAGGGTTACTCTTTAATAAGATAAAACCCTCAGGGAGGGGATGCAAGAGGGATGGGCGGGGGCTACTAAAAAGGCGGAATGCCCTTCCCCGCTGGGACAAACGATGCTAAAAGAAGTCGCCCATGCGGATCCTCCTATCCAGCGATAAGTTTAAGGGCGCCCTGTCGGCGCAAGGGGTGGCTCAGAGTTGCCAAAATGCCCTCCAAAGCGTCTTTCCGGGGGCCGTTTTTGATGCCTGTCCGATTGCCGACGGCGGCGAAGGAACCACGGAGGCGATGGTGGCGGCCCTCCGCGGGGTCTGGCGGGAAACGACGGTTCTCGACGCCCAAGCCCGGCCGCGACTCGCCCGCTACGGCTGGGTGCCTGCCACCCAGGTCGCCATCCTCGAGATGAGCGCTGCCAGTGGTCTGGCCTTGGTACAGGACCGCCCCCTGCAGCCCAAGCTCGCCTCCACCTTCGGCACTGGCGAAATGCTGATCGCGGCGATGGCAAGTGGCGCGCGTAAAATTATCATCGGTATCGGCGGTAGCGCCACCAACGATGGCGGCCTCGGCGTCGCCGTGGCGCTGGGCTGGCGCTTCTTCCGGGCCGATGGTTCGGCTTTTCAGCCCACGCTCGAAACGGTCTTGGCCGCCGTGCGCATGGAAAGCCCGTCACACCCGCTGCCAGAAATCTTGGTCGCTTGCGACGTTGATAACCCCTTGCTCGGACCGCGGGGCGCCACGCGCGTCTACGGACCACAAAAAGGGGTGCAGGATTTTGCGTGGTTTGAAGAGCGGCTCGCACACCTTGCACAGTTGACCGCGACGGCCACCGGTGCCGACCACCAGTATCAACCGGGTGCCGGCGCGGCCGGCGGCCTCGGCTTTGGGCTGATGGCCTTCGCCGGCGGGAAACTAACGAGCGGCTTCGAGCTCGTCGCCGCCCAAGTCGGCCTCGCCGAACGCATCCGCCGAGCCGATCTCGTCTTCACGGGCGAAGGGCGGCTCGATGACCAAAGCCTACAAGGCAAAGGACCCATCGGTGTCGCCAAGTTGGCTAAAAGCCTCGGTAAAAAGGTCGTGGGGATTGCGGGCAGCGTGACCGACGCCCCTGGCCTCCGCGACTACTTCGACCTACTCATCGCCATCAAACCCGCGGACATGCCTCTCCCCGAGGCGATGCGCCGCACCGACGAACTCATCGGCCAGGCCATCGCCGCGCAGACGGTCGAACTACGCGCCCTGCGCTGATCAGCCGAAGATATTCGCGGACTTCCCTTTGCCGTCGACCGTCGCGTAGAAGGGCCGGCCTTCGATGTCGAAAGCCGTTTTCGGACTGATGCCCATCGCCGTAAAAATCGTCGCGTGCATGTCTTCGACAGAGACCGGGTCTTTGATCGCAACGAGCGGTCGCTCATCCGCGGTTGCGCCGTATACCTTACCCTTACCGACGCCGCCGCCGAACATAACAACACTGGTGCCGCCGGTGAAGTGACGGTGCAGGCCGTAGTGGTCGGGGTTCTCGATGGTCGTCCCTTTATGGAAGGATTGGTCACCCGCCTTGGAGCCCGGACGACCTTCAATCATCGCATCGCGGCTGAACTCACTGGCGATGACGACCAAGGTGCGGTCCAAGAGCCCGCGGGCCTCGAGGTCACGAATCAGGCGCGCAATCGGCTGATCGATTTCCTTATGCATCTTCGAAACCATATCGTGCCCTTTACCGTGCGTATCCCACTGGAAGAAAGGCACATACTCCGTCGTCACTTCGACGAAGCGGGCGCCATTCTCGACGAGGCGACGCGCCAGCAAGCAACCGCGGCCAAAGCGAGAGGTGTCGTAGGCCTGCTGCACGTCCTTGGGCTCCAAGGTTAGGTCAAACGCTGCACGCTCCTTCGCACTGAGGAGGCGGTAGGCATTATCCATCGAGCGGAGCATCGACTCCTGCTGGTAATCGCTGAGTAAATCGCGGTGCGGCGTCGCATCGACCAAGCGCCGGAACTCCTTATCGCGGTTGACGAAACGGCCTGCATCCATGCCCTTCGGCGGACGGACCGCCGCGGCGGCGTCCTCCGGAAACGGCAGGTTCATCGGACCGTATTCACCGCCAAAGAAGCCGCCCGTCGTAAACGCCTTAAGCTCTTCGCTTTCGCCGACGCCTTCGAGGCGCTGGCCGATATTGATGAACGCGGGCATCACGGGATTACGCGGGCCGAGGACGCGCGCCATCCACGCCCCGATGTGTGGCGCCGCGACGGTCTGCGGTGGGACATAACCCGTATGCCAATGGAATTGGTGACGGGAGTGTAGGATGCTACCGAGGTCAGGCTGAACCGCCGAACGAATGAGGGTCGCCCGATCCATCACTTGAGCGATCGACTCAAGGCCTTGGCAGATACGCACGCCATCCACCGAAGTGTTAATCGCGGGGAAGGTGCTCAGCACGCGCTTATATTCGAGGCCCTTCGCGTAAGGCGCGTAGCGCTTCGGATCGAAGGTTTCGGGGGCCGCCATCCCACCGGCAAGCCAGATGAGGATGCACGCATCCGCCTTGGCGGGCGGGTGGACGACCGGCTTGTCATTGGCTCCGAGTAGTTTCGGGGCGCCCAACGATAAGGTGGCCAAACCCGCACCCGCGAGGAGTCGTAAAAACTCCCGCCGGGCCAAGGGTTCAGGCAAAGCGGGATCGAGAGGTAAACCGTGAGGGAGGGACATGACGTTTAGCGGATAGTCTGAAATTCGGGGAGCATGCATACGGCCCAGAGCAAGTCGGCAACGCCTTGTTCGTTAAGATGCGGGCCGAGGATTTCCTGGGCCACCTTCAACTCAGCGGCGGAGGGCGAGCGGCATAGCGCGGAGACATAGAGCCACTGGGTAAAATCATCAGGCGACTTCCAGGGGCGACGCAAAAGGTTGGCCGCACCCCGGCCAAGCAGGTCAGTGAAGGCTTGGCCATTAGCGAGGTCGATGGCTTCCAGCGTGCTCAATTCATTGGGACGCATGGAGACAATCTGCTCGCGGTTAGGCCGACCCAGCGAGCGCTGCAGCAGATCGGACTTCACCAGCGAGGC
>CAIYAN010000082.1 GCA_903924185.1 uncultured Opitutia bacterium
AGTTAAGTTCTTCGATCGGTTCCGCTATCTCGCAGCCGGCGGCTACTTCACGACGCCGCAAGGCATGAAGGAGCTCGGCTACGTGGGTAACCGGCCGACGTTGACGTTCGATGGGCCCACGCCAGAGGCGTTGAAGCACCTGGGCTTGGCTTAAGCGCGGACCGAATAAATAATTCGAAGTTCCGGGACGCCGCTTAAGCGGACCCGCGGAGCGGGCGGTTGGGCGTGGGCGATGATGTCGCCGCGCTCGAAGGTTTCGGCGAGCAGCTTGATGTCATGCTTCGAAAGGCCACGGGTCGGCACTTCAACCGTTTGCAGGGCACCTTGCTGGATACCAATGAAGCGAAGCATCCCCTTGATCATCTGCACATCGGAGACTACCCGAACTGCCGCTGGGTCGACGGGCGGGGTCACTTGATTCGAGAATAAGGCGAAAGAGAAACGCACCTCCCGTAAGTCACGGTGGAGCTTGCGATTAACGAATTCCGTGGAAACCGGAGCCGACCAGCGACGGGCCTCGTGCGTCCAATGAAGCCCTTGCGCCAACTGGGGACAGGGCAGAGCGTCGAGGTCTGGTCCGAGACGCGTGAGTAAACCCTCTGCCGCCACGCGATCGCTGAGGCGCTGTAGTCGCTCCGAAGTGACCCGCAAGGCCGGCTCCAGAATAATGAGTAGGCCTTCAGGGTGAAGTCGGCGTTTTAGTTCCGTGACCCAGCGCATCAAACCATCGGCATCAAGCTCCTTGAGCTCATTGAGCACGAAACCAGCCACAATGACATCAAAGGTTTCCTCTGGCCAGGCCGCGGGCCGGCTCGCATCGCCCATGCGAGTCGAGACGTCAGCCTTCTCACCCAAGACGGACTCCGCGAAATTTTCCAGTGCCACCAAAGCGGAGGGCGATTTATCAAGGGCATGTAAGCTCACGCGACGGGCCCCATCCGCGAGCAAACGGTGAGCCACCGAGACGCCGCAAGAGCCTGGGCCAGAGCCAAGATCAAGAATCCGGGCGCGATCCGTCGGCGGTCGCCAGCCGCGAAAGTCTATGGCATACGATAGCGCAAAAGAAGTCCGGGTGAAGCTTTGCGGCAGGAAGAAAACCCCGTAGCCGGCAAGCAAGCCCTGCTCGGCGAAGTAGTCGGGGAAGGTCTTTTCGGGGCGCTCCGTCGTAAAGAGGTCCGAAAGCCTGCCGACGTAGGGCATTAAGCGCTCTAAGGCTAAATCACCGGAAAGCTCGGTGGCGACCTCGGCCTGACGAACCCAGAATTGTTCGGCGGCGGGAGGGTAGCCGAAACGTCCCGACTCAGGCGCCGACATCGCGTCGGCCCTCCAAGGCACTACGTAAAGTCGCGGAATCAGCGAAGGTTAAACCGCTTCCACTCGGTAGACCAAAGCCAATCCTGGAGACCTTAATCGTGTCACGGATACCATGAATACACTCCCGAATATAATGACAGGTCGCTTCGCCTTCGATGTCATTGCCCAGGGCCAGGACGACTTCGGTAATAGGTTCATCCCGTAAACGCTGCTCCAGCGTAGTCAGGTTGAGCTCTTCGGGGCCCACGCCATTGATTGGCGAAAGCCGACCATGGAGGACATGGTAGGTGCCACGGTGGGCGAGGGAACGTTCGAGCGCCATTAAGTCTGGAACTTGCTCGACAACACAAAGGGATGCGGGATCGCGCTTAGGGTCACTGCAGACCTCACAGAGTGGGGCTTCAGCCAAACTGCCGCAACGGTCGCATCGACGGACGCATTGGGCGGCAGCCTCCAAGGAGGCTAGCAGCGGGGCGAGCTTGGCGGGCTTTTCGACCAGAAGGTGCAAGGCAATCCGTTCCGCGGAACGATGTCCGAGGCCGGGCAGTAGGCGAAGGAGCTGACGAACTTTCTCGAAAGATGGGGTCACGGGCTAGATTAGAGCCCGGGTAAGGAAAAGCCCGCCGTCGCCTTGGACATCTCGGCGTCGTAGATTTCCTTGGCCTTGGTGGATGCCTCTTGCAACGCGGCCACGAGGGCCGTCTCCACGATGGCCTTATCCTCTTTGATAAACTCAGGGTCGAGGGCCAAGCCTATGACTAAGCCATGGCCATTGACCGTCACCTTGATGGCGCCGCCGCCATGGGAGACCTCTAGCCGTTGCTCGCCCAGTCGCTGTTGAACCTCAGCGATGCCACGTTGCATCTTCTGGGCCTGTTTAAGGAGTTTGCCTACGCCTGCCATAGTGCCGTCACATTCGACCAGCCAAAGCGATGAGTCAAGGGCGACCCACTGACGTCCCGGCTTGCGAGAAGGTCAAAATGCCGTTAGTTCTACAGCTATGGCATCCCCGCGGGACATCCAGTTGGTCGGAACCTTTGTGGCGGTGACTTGGGCGGATGGCCAGGAACACTTTTTGACCGGGGAGTTCCTCCGCGAACGCTCCCCCAGCGCCGAAAATATGGGCGAGGTCGACATCTTGGGCCAGCGCTGGGGTGGGGATGGCCCACGGCAGTTCCCGGGTGTCACTGTCTTGGGGATGCAACGCATTGGTAACTACGCTGTGACCTTCGAGTTCAGCGACGGTCATCGCACAGGAATATACAGCTGGGACTACCTCCGAGCGATTGCGTCGGAAGCGAAATAATGATTTTTACGGATTGCGACCATGGCTAAAAAGAAGACAATTACCTTCGTGAAGAAAACCTACGTGTTGGATACGAACGTTTTAATTCATGACCCCGAATCGTTGTTCAAGTTCGATGAACACACCGTGGCAGTGCCGGTGGAAGTGTTGTCGGAACTCGATCGACTCAAGACCCAACCGGGGCAACTCGGCGCGAGTGCGCGCCGCGTCAACCGGTCGATTCGGGCGCTCTTTGAAAACCGCCCACTGAAGGAAATTACCGAAGGCGACCCCGGCAAGCCGGGCGCCCTGCATGCCAAGCTGCGAGATGGTGGTGAGTTAAGGGTGGTCATCAACGACTCCCTCATCCGCGAACATTTTAATGGCGAACGTTCGGAACGGCTGCGGGCGGTTTTCATGCAGGTCGATGCCCCCGACCACCGCATCATCGCCTCGGCGCTCTACCTGCGTGATACCACCAAGGGCTCAGTCATCCTCGTCACAAAGGACGCCTGCATGGCCCTCAAAGCCCAAGCCTTAGGTTTAGAAGTAGAGGACTACCGGAACGATCGGATCGAGACCAGTGACGTCGGTGACTACAAAACCGTCACGGTGACCGCGGCGGCGATGCGCGACTTTAAGGAACTCGCCCAAGTCGAAGTGAAGCTCAAGGGCGAGGACAGCCCCTCGGTCAATGAATACGTGATGCTGACTTCAAGCGACTGGAGCGAACCAGCCCGCCATGTCGGCGAAAATGTCTTCGTCCCACTCGGGCTCTACCGCGAATTCCTTTCGACCGACAGTGGCGCCCGGAAAGGCCTGCAGATGCCGCGCGGCATGCGCGTCATTCCGAAGAATTTTGAGCAGTGGATCTTCTTGGACGCCCTCCTGAACCCAGATATCAAGCTGGTGACCTGCTTCGGGCGCGCCGGCACCGGCAAGACCTTCCTATCCATCGCGGCCGCACTCTCCCAAGTGCTCAGTGACTTCTCCCCTTACAAGAAGCTCTACGTTTCCCGTCCGGTCGTGCAGATCGGCAAAGATATCGGTGCCTTGCCTGGCACCAAGGAAGAGAAGCTCTCGCCTTACATCCAACCTTACTTTGATAACCTCGAGGTGCTCTTCTCTCGCAATGGTGCCCCCGCTGCGCCGCAGGTTGCTCCGTCCAGTAAGGCCTTGGTCGCCACCGACTCCCAACGCAAACAGAAGAAGGCCCAGGCCATGAAGGCCGCCCAACCCATCTTTGGTTCCCAGTTCCAGCAGGTCGGCCAACCGCGCAAGCCCTACCAGTGGTTAATCGACTCTGGCCTGATTGAGATCGAGGCCATGACCTTTATCCGCGGTCGCTCTATCGGGCATGCTTTCATGATTGTGGACGAAGCACAGAACATGACGCCCCACGAGGCCAAGACGGTCATCACGCGCATCGGCGAAGGCTCCAAGCTGGTTCTAATCGGTGACCTTGATCAGGTCGACACCCCCTACCTTGACGGTAAGTCCAACGGCCTCATTCACACGCATGAGCGCATGAAAGGTCACACTATCACGGCCAATGTCCGCCTGCTCCATGGTGTCCGCAGTGTGCTCTCCGAGCTAGCCTCCAAGCTGATGTGAGCAACTTCCTCGGGGCAACCCCCTGAGGAACGCAGTCCGTCCTTGCCGACCTTGCGAGAGGGCTTTCGCTTCTCGGTGTGGCCCCGGAGACCCCCATGCAGCGACAGTACCGTGAGTTTCGTGAGAAACTCGCGAGCGGGACCATCCTACTTTTTCGCTTAGGTGACTTCTACGAGGTCTTCGGGGAAGACGCCGAAATAGCGTCCAAGGTCCTCGGGCTGACCCTGACAAAGCGCCACGAGACTCCGATGGCTGGGTTGCCTTACCACGCTGCACCGGCGTATGTTAATCGCCTCCTGTCCGCTGGCTGGAAGGTTGCCATCTGCGACCAACTGGAAGCACCCGTCGCCGGGAAGTTAGTCCGCCGAGGTCTCACGCGTATCCTGACGCCGGGGACGGCCCTAGAAGACTCGCAGCTCGATTCGCGCCGCGGGAACTACCTCGCCGCACTTTCTTGGGATAAGCACGGCTGGCATGCCTCGTGGCTCGATGTTTCTACGGCGGACTTCCGACTCGCCACCGACCAGAACCCGCAGCGTCTCTTGCCTTTATTACATTCGGTTAGTCCACGTGAAGTGGTTCTACCCGAAGGGCTCGAACCGCCGCCCGAGTTCCGGGAAGCCTTCGAGGTCTTCATGCAGGGCAGGGCAGTCTCGCGTTTACCTGGATGGAACTTTGAAGTCGCCGCCGGCGCTCGCTTGGTCGCGCAGACCCTCGCCGTGCATGGCTTAGCCGGCTTTGGCCTTACGGATGAGCATCCCGCCCTCGGCGCCGCCGGTGCAGTGCTGGGTTATGTGACCGACTCACTCTGCGATCGTCCCAAGAACCTTTTTCGACTCATCGAAGCTAAGTTGGGAGCTGCCGTCCTCCTCGACGCGGCGTCCTCGCGTAACCTCGAACTTTTTGCCGCGACCAACGGCTCACGCGAGACGTCCTTACTCGAAGCCATTGACAAAACCGCCACCCCCGCCGGAGCGCGCCAGCTCGCTTTGTGGCTGGCCGAACCTTCGACTGATTTAACCGTAATCCACCGGCGGCAGGCCGCGGTGGGTGAGTTTTTCAAGCACGCCGGGGCATCGTCCCGACTGGGCGAATCACTCAAGGGCGTCCGTGATGTTCCGCGCATCCTCGCCCGCCTCCAGAATCGACTCCGCAATCCGCGCGAACTCGGCGGCATCAAGGATACGTTACAGGCCTTACCTTTATTAAAAGAAGAATTGGCCGCCTTGCCAGGCGGTGCCCTGCAGGCCTGCGCGGAGCGTATCTCGCTGGAATCACCCTTGCTCGGCAAGCTGACGGCCGCCTTGGCCGAGGAACTACCGGTGGACCTGACGGAAGGCGGCGCCTTGCGCACCGGTTTCGACACGGAACTCGATCGACTCAGGTCTTTAGCCACCGACAGTAAGACTTGGATTGCTGACTTCGAGCGACAGGAGCAGACCCGCACGGGCATCCGATC
>CAIYAN010000083.1 GCA_903924185.1 uncultured Opitutia bacterium
ATCCATTCACCGAGTTTGAAGAGGCCATTAACCTCGTCCAAGGGGCGCTTCCAGTTCTCTGCCGAGAAGGCAAAAATCGTCAGCGTCCCGATGCCTGAGTCGATGCAGTGGTCGACGATGTCGAAGATACGCTCCGCCCCGCGGCGATGGCCTTCGAGGCGCGGGAGTCCGCGGGCGGCCGCCCAGCGACCGTTCCCATCCATGATGATCCCCACATGGCGAGGCACATCGGCGGAGTGGGCTGGAGTGGCAGGGTCAGACACGGAAGCGGCAGATTGGCCTATTCGGCAGTCCGCTGGCAACCGCGAATCAACGCTCGTCGGCCGCGATAAGTACCCCAGGGAACCCGGCCGAACGCACGAGTTCACAGACCGTGAGGAAGCTCTGCATCGTCAGGGCGCCATCGGCTTTGACGAGGACAGGGCGGGCGACGGCGGCTTTATTCTTAGATAAGGTTTGGAGCTCGGCCCGGAGTCCTTCGCGGTCGACCACGCGGCCAGCCACGACGAAGACCCCGGTCCCACGCGCGGAGATCAAAGTCACCGTAGTAGCCGTCCGGGCCATATCACCGACGTTGGTCTTCGGGGTCGTGAGGTTGCGGGTGGCGGCGGCTAGGGTGTTGTCGAAGCCGACATACATGCCCGGGGCGTAGACGAAGTTCGAGGCGAGCACCGCAACTAAGCCCGCGCACGTGAGTGCTAAGGCCAAGGGTAGGAAATCGACGCCGCGTTCGACGGGCCGGACCTTCTCAAGTATGCCCAGAGGGGTGCGCATCTTCAGGCCTTGCGGTTCTTCTCCTCGGGGAGTTCGTGCTGGACGAAGGTAATGACCGAGTGTGCGGCGATTTCCATCTCAGTCACAATCGAACGCACCCGGCCAACGAGGAAGTGGTGCGCTAGCGAGCAGCCCGCAGCGATGACGAGCGAGAAGCCAGCGTTGGCGAGGGCCGCGAGGATGTCGGGGAAGAGTCCTTTCGCCGAGGCGTAGACGCTCCCGTCGGACAGGGCGGTCGCCAGGTGGAAGCCTGAGAAGATGGCTGCGGCTAGGCCAATCAACGGGGCGACGCGGCCAATGGCGGAGATGGTGCCCAGCCGACGTTCGAGGACGGGCAGCTCGAGCAAGGCCGCTTCGGTGGCCGCCGCGCGCATGGCGGCTTCACTGCCTTCGGAACGCAGGAGCGCGGCTTTCACCACGCGCGGGACGGGGCCGGGCGATTCTTCGCAAGCGGCAAGGGCTTCGAGCGGTCGGCCGGCCCGCAGGTTATTGCGCACGCCTTCAATGAAGTCGGAAGAAAGCACCAAACCGCGGTGCAAGAACATGGCACGCTCCACCACGAAGACGAGCGCGAGGAAGGCGAGGGCCAGTAGGATCCAGACGAAGGGCCCAGCGTCGGCAGGGAAGGAGAAGGGGTCGTTCATCGTGGTTGCTGGTTATTGCCGCTCGCGCGGAGGCTCGCAAGTTTGCTTTCGGCGGCGCTTTGCCCAGGCAGGCGGCTTTCGCCCGGGGCGAGCCCGCGGTTCAATTCAGGAATAAGTCGATACACGGCGATGGCCTCAGTTTTGTCGCCTTCCTCCTCGTGCATACTGCCGAGTAAAAGGATGGAACTGGCGATCCAGTTGCGGCCCGAGGGGCCGAAGCTGGTCTCGTCGGTGGCGCCGTTCTGGCGGAGCGAAGCGAGGGCACGGACGAGTACGGTCTTGGCCTCGAGGCGGGTACCAGGGGCGTCACTCTTCGATTCGGCCTTGGCGCGTTCGATTAGGGAGAGGGCAAACTTGTAGCGGGCCTCGGCCAGTGTGTCCGGGTCGCGGGCCCAGGCGATGGCGACGTTTTCGTAGGCCGCCGCGGCGATGGCCACCCTCTGTCGGTCGAGCTCGCCTCTGCGGTCGCGGCGGAGTTCGGCGAGGCCGAGTAAGGAATCGGCCCGCGCCATTTCGGCTTGGGCCCGGTAGGGGTGGTCAGGCTTTTCGCGGATCAAGCGATTGAGGACGAGTAAGGCGCCGTCAAAGTTACCCAGCGAGCGAAGGAGTTCGGCCCGGCGAAGCGCCACCCGAAAGAGTAGTGGGCTCTGCGGGTAGGTCTCCATGAATTTCTCCAGCAGCTCGACGGCTTCTTTCAGTTTTTCTTCGCCGTCCACCGGAGCCTGGCGGGCGGCTTCTTCCGCGGCTTCGTAGAGTCCGAGTTCGGCGAATTCGGACAGCGCAGTATCCCCCGTAAAATCTTTGAATAAGGCCAGGAAGCGTGCTTGGGCTTCGGCATGGCGTCCAAGCGCAGCGAGGTGGCGGCCTTCGACGAGGTATGAAGAAGCCGTGGCGGGGACCTTGCCGTATTTTTTACGGAGTGCTTCCAGGTCGGCGAGGCCTTTGCCCGGTTCGACGCCTAAGGCCGTGCGTGCCTTGAGTAAGGCCACATGGCCGCGGAGCTTGGGCGCGTTGACCTTAAGTTCGCTGGAGGCGTCTGCGGGGAGGTCGTCGAGTCGGCGGGCGATGTCGTCGGCCAGGCGCGCGGCCGTGCTGGGGTCACGATTGGCTAAGGCGATGAGCGCACGCTGCCAGTCGAAGCGGAGGGCGTAGTCGGTGTTCGTGCGCGTGATTAACGGATTGAGTCGCTGCAGGAGGCGGGCGGCTTCTTCGGTTTGGTTAGCTTTGCGGGCGTCTTCGACGAGTAGCCAGACCGCGATCCACAGGCGCTCCTTGGGAATCTTGGGGTTGAGTGGGGCGGCTTCGATGATTTCCGCCGTATGATTCCAGAGTTTGGCGTCCCCAGCGGCGGAGAGTGAGGAAAGCACTCGCTGATGGAAGGCGGAGGTTGCTAGGTCAGCGCCTTCGGTTTCGGCCTGAATCGTCGCGTACGCTTTTTCGGCGAGCGCGTAATCAGCGGCTAAGAAAAGACAGTCCGCGGAGACGGTGCGTAAGACATCGCGGGGGATGCTGGTCTTTCCTTCCGCCAAGGTATTCAGGAAAGAGGACGCGAGACGATAGGAGCCGTCGCCCCAAGCGGTGAGCGCTAAAGTACGCGTGGCTTCGCGGGCCAAGGGGCTGCCGGGGACGTCTTTAAGTAAGTCCGACGCCGCTTGGCGGGCCTTCTCGCGATTGCCAGCAACCAGCATGAGTTGGGCACGGGCTAAGTGAATGGCGTCCAGTACAGCGGGGTCGCGCGGGCATTCGAAACTCAGTTGGCCCTCGGGCCGTTTCATGAGGAAGTCATAGACCTCATTCGCAATCGCCTTCGCGTCGCTTGGCTTGGCATCCGCGGCGGCGGCCACGAGCGCCCGGAGGGCGGTGAGGCGGACGGAGGGGTTCGACGGGTTCTTCGCTGCTAGTTGTAAGAAGCGACGGCCTTCGGCGGATTCGTAGCCGAGAATCAGTCCGCAGAGGAGGTCGGCTTCCGCTTGACGGGTATCTGGGAGCGGAGCGGCTTCCTTGAGTGCATTGACGGCCTCAACGCGACGGTCCTTGCGGGCCAGGGCGAGCGCGAGGTTACGCGAGAAGGCAAAAGCGAGCGGCGAGCCCTTGGCATTACTGGCACGCTCGCGGAGTACGGAAATCGTCACGTCATCGACTTTACCAGCGATGATGGAGGCACGGAAGGAAAGGACTTCAATGCGCTGGCGCTGTTCTTCAGAGACCGCGGTCCGCGTGGCGTTAGCGAGGTGCGTGTTCACGCCGAGGCTATCGCCTTTCGCAGTGGCCAGGAGGGCGCGCAGGGCGTGGCCCCAAGCGGCCTCGTTAAGTGGTAATTGTTCGGGGGCAGCTTTTTCAGCGGCGACGGTCGCGGCGGTGAGGTCGTTCTCGAGCAACGCGATCAAGCCTTCGTAAAGCGATTTGCGTGGGGACTCGGGTAGTCCCTTGAGCGAGGCCTTCGCTTCGGTTACCTTAGTGCGCTCTATCTGCCCGGCGGCGAGGCCCAGGGAGGCACGTTCACGTTCCTTACTGGTGATGCCCGGAGTCGTGAGTGAAGCGCTGTAAAGTTGGGCGGCCGTCGTGGAGAGACCAGCGGCCAGGGCTTCGTCGGCTAATTCCAGCAAGGTGCGTTGCCGCGGGTTTTCCGCCGTGGGTACGACTGGCTGGTTGTTGAGTGCGGTCGGCGGAAGGTCTTGGGCGAAGCCTAGCCCAGCCCAGCCAAGGGCAAGGGTCAGCAGGGCGACGGAGGCGGCATGCGACATTCCCCCGACATTGGTCGGAGAAACACCCGCGGGCAAGAGGGGAGTGTCGGCCTTAGGCCTTGTCCAAACCGAAGGCCGTGTGCACGGCGCGGACGGCGGCATCGGCTTTGGCGGGGTCCAGGGCGACCGAGATCTTGATCTCGGAGGTCGTGATGAGCTCGCTGTTGATACCAACCGAAGCCAGCGCCTTGAAGAGCGTGCCGGCGACACCGGGGTGGGAAATCATCCCGACGCCGACGATGGAAAGTTTGGAGATTTCGCCGGCCGAACGAACGGTGCCGCTACCGAGCTTCTTGAG